>NZ_DATBNB010000683.1 GCF_036554565.1 Longimicrobium sp.
GATGGTGTGCAGGCAGGGCTCTCCGAGGTCGCTCCATCGGGATGACAGGTGGCGCTTCGGCGTCTGCGGCTGTCATCCCGACGGAGCGGCCACGCCGAACCGGCCCCGGCGACGTAGACCGTAGCGACCGAGGGATCCGCCACACACTCGGCCAAACGGCTCCCGGCCTTGGAATGAGCCAGGCCGCTGCTTCGAGGCGTATCAACGCCGGGTTCGCGCGACGCGCGAACGACAACCAGCCGGGTTGTGTCTGCCGCGCTGGAGCACGTCGCGTGGTGTGTGGCGGATCCCTCAGTCGCTGCGATCAGCGGTGTGCGGGCAGGGCTCTCCGAGGTCGCTCCATCGGGATGACAGGTGGCGCTTCGGCGGGTGCGGGTGATGCCCCGGGCGGGACGCGACAGCGGCCTGAGCCGGGGCTTTTCGCTTTTCCAGCGGCGGGTTCAGCCGCTCGCGCGGGGCAGGGGCCTGCATCCAACCACACCCGTCCCTCGCCCCGCGCACCGCAACCCATTAGATTGTCCGGCTCACGCGTACCCGCAGCACCCGATGGCAACGCTACCGCACAACCGACTGATCGCCGTTCCCGCAAGCGGGCCCGCCGACGAGCCCGAGCCTGGGCACGACGAGCACCGAAACCCGGGCACGGCCCTGGACCTGGACTGGGTAGAGGCCGTCCGGGTCAACCGCAGCGCCGTGGAGCGCCGCGCCGCCTCGCTTTCCGCACGCCGCACCGTCAAGAAGCAGTGGCAGGCGGCCTGGCTGCTGCGCGCCATCACGCTGATGGACCTGACGACGCTGGCCGGCGACGACACCCCGGGCAACGTCCGGCGCCTGTGCGCCAAGGCCCGCCAGCCCGTGCGCCCCGAAATCCTGGAAGGGCTGGGCGTCTCGCACCTGCCCATCCACACCGGCGCCGTGTGCGTGTACCACTCGCTGGTGCCCACCGCCGTCGAGGCGCTGTACGGATCGGGAATCCCCGTGGCCGCCGTTTCCACCGGCTTTCCCGCCGGCCTTTCACCCTGGGAACAGCGGGTCGAGGAGATCCACGCCTCCGTCGAAGCAGGGGCCGCGGAGATCGACATCGTCATCACCCGCGCCCACGTGCTTACCGGCAACTGGCAGGCGCTCTACGACGAGGTGCGCGCCTTCCGGCAGGCGTGCGGCCCCGCGCACCTGAAGACCATCCTGGCCACCGGCGAGCTGGCGACGCTCCGCAACGTGCACAAGGCCTCGCTGGTGTGCATGATGGCCGGCGCCGACTTCATCAAGACCTCCACCGGCAAGGAGGCGGAGAACGCCACCCTTCCCGTGGGGCTGACGATGGTGCGCGCCATCCGCGAGTACCGCGAGCGCACCGGCCACGTGGTGGGCTTCAAGCCGGCGGGCGGCATCAAGACCGCCAAGCAGTCGCTGGACTGGATGCTGATGATGAAGGAGGAGCTGGGCACCGACTACCTGCGGCCCAACCTCTTCCGTTTCGGCGCCAGCTCGCTGCTCAACGACATCGAGCGCCAGCTGGAGCACCACCTGACGGGCCGCTACTCCGCCGCCTTCCGGCACCCGATGGCCTGACCCGCTCCGCCGCGTCCGCACCCGAAACGCTCCGGCCCCACGGCCGGAGCGTTTTTGCGTATGTAGTAGTCCGGCACACGTCCTGCCCCGTGCGGAGGACAGGGACCCACCACTCATCCGGGAGATTCGTCTACATGGAGAACGGCGACCTTCGCGTGCGCGGGCCGGGGCCGCGGCCGTGGATCATCGGCATCGTGCTGCTGGCCCTGGTGGCCGCGCTGGCGTTCTGGCTGCTGGACGACGGCGCCGACGACAAGACGCTGGACAGCATCTCCCGCCGGGGAGCCGCGGCGGCGACGGTGTCCTGAGCGGGGCCCTCCGCGCGTTGCATTCAGCGTAGAAGCCTTGTCCACCGGGCGGGAACGGGAAGTGCATTCGATTCCTCCGGCATTCACCGCAGCGATCCTGTCCCGGCGGCCATCCCCTGGCTTCCCGGCCCGGGGAGTTGCGCAGCGCGGATCTACATCCACCTCCGTCCGGTCGAGGGAGTCTCTCATGTCCGCAGTCACCCGGTTCCGGGCAGCGGCCGCGTTGCTCGCGCTGTGCGCCGGCACCACGGCGCTGGCATCGTCGCCCGCACAGGCACAGTACTTCGGAAGGAACAAGGTGCAGTACCGCACCTTCGACTTCCGCATCCTGCGCACGACGCACTTCGACATCTACTACTATCCCGAAGAGGAGCAGGCCGCCCGCGACGTGGGGCGGATGAACGAGCGCTGGTACGCGCGGCTGTCGCGCATCCTGGAGCACGAGTTCGAGGACCGCCAGCCCTTCGTGCTGTACGCCAGCCACCCGCACTTCCAGCAGACGTCGACCCTTTCGGGCGACATCGGCGAGGGGACGGGCGGCGTGACCGAGGCGTTCAAGCAGCGCATCATCCTGCCCATGGCCCACTCGTACGAGGAAACCGACCACGTGGTGGGCCACGAGCTGGTGCACGCCTTCCAGTACGACATCTCGGGGCTGGGCCGCGCCGGGGGCGGGCTGGAGCAGGCCGCGCAGCGGTACCAGGTCCCGCTGTGGTTCTCCGAGGGCATGGCCGAGTACCTCACCGTGGGCCCCGTCGATGCGCACACCACCATGTGGCTGCGCGACGCGGCGCTCACCGGGCGCATTCCCACGCTGGAGCAGCTGACGTACGACCCCAGCTTCTTCCCCTACCGCTGGGGCCAGGCGTTCTGGGCGTACGTGGGCGGGCGCTGGGGCGACGCGGCCATCGGGCAGATCCTCAAGCAGGTGGGCCAGGGCGTGCCCTTCCCGGACGCCTTCCAGCGCATCCTGAACGTGCCGCTGGAAGACATCGTCGACGACTGGGGCACCTCCATCCGCCGCACCTACCTGCCGCTGCTGTCCGACCGGCGCGAGGCGCGCGAAGAGGCGCGTCCGCTGATCACGCTGAAGACGGAGGGCGGCCGCATCAACCTGGCCCCGTCGCTTTCGCCCGACGGCACCAAGGTGGCGTTCCTGTCGGAGCTGGAGTTCCTGGACGTGGAGCTGTACATCGCCAACGCCGAAACGGGCGAGATCATCCGGCGGCTGGTGCGCGGCACGGCGTTCGACCCGCACTTCGGCAGCCTTCGCTACATCAACTCGGCAGGCACCTGGTCGCCCGATTCCCGGATGTTCGCCTTCTCGGCGCTGCGCGGCGGGCGCGACGTGCTGGTGATCATGAACGCCGTGCGCGGCGGGCGGCTGCAGGAGTTCACGATTCCGAACGTGGACGAGATCGCCAACCCCACCTGGTCGCCGGACGGCACGACCATCGTGGTCTCGGGGCTCAGCCAGGGGGTGACGGACCTGTACGCGGTGAACGCGCGCACCGGCGATGCGCGGCGGCTGACCAACGACCGCTTCGCCGACATGCAGCCCAGCTTTTCGCCCGATGGGCGGACGGTGGCGTTCACCACCGACCGCGGCGAGACGGACTTCGACCAGCTTTCGTTCGGCGAATACCGCATCGGGCTGATGGATTTCGCCACCGGCGAGATCCGCACGCTGCAGCGGGCGGACGGCGGCAAGAACATCAACCCGCAGTGGACGAGCGACGGCCGGGGATTGTACGTGATCTCCGACCGCGAGGGCATCAACAACATCTACCGCATCGAGGTGGCCACCGGGGCGCTCACCCAGGTGACCAACCTGTTCACCGGCGTCAGCGGCATCACCGACCTCAGCCCGGCCATCAGCAGCGCGTCGCGGGCGGACCGGCTGGTGTTCGCGGCGTACGAGCGCGGCGGGTTCAACATCTACTCCATCAGCAACCCCACCGAGCTGGCGGGGACGGCGCCCGAGCCGGTGCAGGTGGCGGCGGCCGGCATTCCCGGCGTGCCGCTGCCGGCGCTGCTGCCGCCGGTGCCGCGGCCGGAGGACGCGCCGTACAACCGTGTGCTGCTCTCCCTCAACGAGTACCGGTTCGGCCTGCCCGACGCGGCGGCGGTGGCTACCTGGACGGTGCGGCCGTACAGCCCGCGCTTGTCGCTGGACTACCTGGGCCAGCCGCAGATCGGCGCCTCGGCCAACACGGGGGGCGGCTTCAACCGCGGCGGCCTGTACGGCGGCATCACGGGCATCTTCAGCGACGTGCTGGGGCGGCACACGGTGTTCGGAACGGTGCAGGCGCAGGGGCAGATCGAGGAGATCGGCTTCAGCACGCTGTACCTGAACCAGGCCAGCCGCTGGACGTGGGGCGTGTCGGCGCAGCGGGTGCCGTACGTGTACGGGGGCCGCGCCCAGGGCTACCGCAGCCAGACCGAGTTCGTGCAGCAGGAGGTTCGCTACCGCTACTTCGACACGCGGCTGGCGGGGATCACCCAGTATCCCATCTCGCAGGTGCAGCGGATGGAGTTTTCCGGCGGTGTGCGCCGGTTCGCGTCGGACGTGCTGGTGCGCGAGCTGGTGACCGACGTGACCACCGGCGCCACCGCCTACGACGAGCGCCGCGAAGAAGGGAATGCGTTCAACCTGGCGGAGGGCTCCGCCGCGCTGGTGTACGACAACTCGCTGCAGGGCTACACGTCGCCGTTCGCGGGGCAGCGGTACCGCGTCGAGGTGGCGCCCACCCTGGGAACTGCGCAGTTCACCAGCGTTACGGGCGACTACCGCCGCTACTTCTTCCTGCGGCCGTTCACCCTGGCGTTCCGCGGACTTCACGTGGGGCGCTACGGGCGCGACGAGGCCCTGGTGGGCAACCTGTACCTGGGCTGGCCGTTCCTGATGCGCGGGTACTCGCAGAGCGACGTCCGCAACAGCTGCGTGGAGAGCGAGGAAATCCAGGGCAACGACTGCACCCTGTACGGCGACGAGCTCATCGGAACGCGGGTGGGGGTGGCCAACGTGGAGCTGCGGGTGCCGGTGTTCCAGCAGATCGTGCTGGGCGGCTCCTTCGGCCTGCCGCCCGTGGAGGGCTTCGCCTTCTTCGACGCGGGCACCGCGTGGGGGAACACGCCGCTGCAGAACCTGGGCTCGGGGCAGCAGCAGCTGGTGCGCAGCTCGCCCAACTTCAAGCGGGGCGTGGCCCCGGCCGCGGACGAGCGCGGCGTGATGACCAGCATGGGCGTGGGCGGGCGGGTGAACCTGTTCGGGTACGCGGTGCTGGAGGCCGTGTACGTGAACCCGCTGGAGCGCGACCGCGGCTGGCACTGGCAGTTCGCCCTGCAGCCGGGGTTCTGAACGGCGAACGGCAGTGCGAGAGTGCGAAAGTGCGGGGCGGGAGTGGAGTGTCACTCCCGCCCCCGTGCGTTCCGGGCTGTCCCGGCCAACGCACTCACGCACTCACGCACTCACGCACTCTTTTACTTTCGCACTTTCGCACCCTCGCAC
>NZ_DATBNB010000684.1 GCF_036554565.1 Longimicrobium sp.
CGGGCGCCCGCGGGTCTACCCTCATCATCATGAGCCGCCAGCTCTCGCACGAAGGCGCTCCCTGACGTCCCCCGCTGGTCCGCCGCTTGCCTTCCAGGCGCGCATGACGAGCAAGAGCACGGTGGCGCGGTGGATGGGCGCGGCGGTGGCCGCGGGTGCGGCGGTGGGGGCGTACGCAGTCGCCGTGGAGCCGCTCTGGCTGCAGGTGACGCGGCCGCGAATCCACATCCGCGGGCTGCACCCGGACCTGGAGGGCTTTCGCATCGCTCTGCTGACGGACATGCACGCGGGCGGGGGAACGCCCCTGTGGCTGATCCGCCGCGCGTGCCGGCTGGCGATGGCCGAGCGCCCGCACCTTGTGGCACTCACGGGCGACTTCGCGCACGACAAGGCGAAGAGCTTCCGGCCGGTGCTGGACGCGATGTCCGGGCTTTCGGCGCCGCACGGGGTGTGGGCGGTGCCCGGCAACCACGACCACACGGTGGGCATCGACCGCTGGCACGAGGAGCTGGATGGGCACCCGGTGATCCGCAACCTGACGAACGCTTCGGCGCTGCGGCGGGTGGGGTCGGCGACCCTCTGCGTGGCCGGGGTGGACGACTATCGCGAGGGGCAGCCGTCGCTGCGGGCGCTCCCCCCGCCGGAGGACCGCGACTTCACGCTGCTGCTGGCGCACAACCCCGACCAGGCGGAGCACGCCCGCCGCGAGTACGACGCCGTGGACCTGATCGTGAGCGGGCACACGCATGGCGGACAGGTGAGGCTGCCGTTCGTGGGCGCGCTGAGGAATCCCGCGGAATTCGACGAATTGTACGAAGAGGGGCTGCGGCGGCGGCCATGGACGCAGGTGTACACGTCGCGCGGGGTGGGCACGGTGGGCCTCACGTTGCGCTTCCTGTGCCGCCCGGAGGTGGCCGTGCTGGAGCTTACCGCAGCCCCGCGTCCAGCGCGGGATTCGGCAAACTTTTGATCCAGTGAACGGCCCGCCTCTTGCACGAGAGGTGGCGAAATCAGTCCGGGGGCGGCGCGCGACGGAAGGCGGCGTGCCCGGCGTGGGACCGGATTCCGTCGTAGCGGAGAGGGGACTGCATGTCGCGACAGACTGGGGTGGTCGAGTTCTTCAAGGACGACAAGGGGTTCGGCTTCATTCGTCCAGACGATGGCGGAAAGGACGTGTTCGTCCACCACTCATCGATCCAGATGGAGGGGTTCAAATCCCTGAAGCGGGGCGACCGGGTGGAGTACGACATCCAGGAGGATCCGAAGGGTCCGCGCGCCAACAACGTGACGCGTGTGGCCGAAGGCTGAGCCTCCATCGTCCGTGTACCAAAGAGCGGCGCCGTCCACCCGGACGGCGCCGCTCTCGTGTTGGGGCCCTCACCCGGTCGCGCTTTGAATCTACGCCGCTCGCGCCGGTGTCATCCCGATGGAGCGGCCACCCGCAAGTTGCGGCACCACCAAACCTTGCACCGACTGAGGGATCCGCCACACAGCAATCGGAGCGCACGCGAACTTCAGCGTGATCGGGGCTCTGGGAGCGGGTAAACCCGCCGCTGAGCAAAGCGGAAAGTCCCGGCTCGGGTCGCTGTCGCGTCCCGTCCGGAGCTTCAAGCACACGCACGCCTCGCCTGCCGAAGCACGCGACAGGAGCCGTCCGCTCTCGCCCTTCGAACTCACCGCGGTTCCGCGCTCGTCCTAGAGAAGAGAGCAACAGTCTGCGTGCATCCGCGAAGCTGCAGCGTCACCCGTGGTGTGTGGCGGATCCTTCAGTCGCTGCAAGGTGTTGCGCTGCGTCAGGTTGCGCTTGGCCGCTCCTTCAGGATGACATCCGCTGGTTTCTGGATGACTCCGGGCCCTAGCCTCGTCCCCAGCAACCCGCGGACCCCGTGGCTACGGGACGAGGATGATCTTCCCGAACTGGCCGCCGGCTTCCAGCCGCTCATGGGCCTCGCGTGCGTCATCCAGCGGCATCACACTGTCGATCACCGGGCGAATGCGGCCCGCGAACACCGCGCGCAGCATGTCCTCGAACTCCGAGCGCGACGCCATCGTGGTCCCGATCACCTCGATCTGCTTCCAGAACACCGACCGCACGTCCAGTTCCACCTTGGGACCGGCCGTGCCCCCGTACGTCACCAGCCGCCCGCCGCGCGCCAGGGAGCGCACCGAACCTGCCCAGGTAGCCGCGCCCACGTTCTCGACCACCACGTCCACGCCGCGCCTTTCCGTGTCCCTGTACACCGCCTTGGCCCAGTCCACCTCCAGCCGGTCGTAGACGAAGTCCGCGCCCAGCTCCCGGAGGCGCGACACCTTGTCCGCCCCGCTCGTCACCGCGAACACCCGCGCCCCCATCATCCGCGCGATCTGTACCGCGGCGATGGCGGTGCCGCCGGATGCCCCGATCACGAGCACGTCCTCTCCCGGCTTCAGCCGCGCGCGGGAGACGAGGGCGCGCCAGGCCGTCTGGTACGAGATGGGAAGAGCGGCGGCCTCCTCGAACGACAGGCCGTCGGGAAGGCGGTACGCGTGGTCCGCATCCACGGCGACGAATTCCGTGAATCCCCCGTCCGTGTGCTCGCCCCAGATGCGGTATCGTTCGCACATCGAATGCTCCCCGCGCGCGCAGTCGCGGCAGTGGCCGCACCAGAGCGAGGGATTCACGACCACCCGTTCGCCCACGCGCGCCGCATCCACCCCGTCTCCCGCCTGGACGATCACCCCCGCCGCGTCCGAGCCGCCCACGTGTGGCATGGTCGTTTCGATGGGGATGCCCCGCCGCACCCACAGGTCCAGGTGGTTCAGCGCCGCCGCGCGCACCTCCACCAGCACCTGGCCGGGGCCGGGGCTCGGATGCGGGACGGTCTCGATGCGGACCACCTCGGGCCCGCCGTTCTCGTGGAAGATGGCCGCGCGCATCTGCATGGTGAAGCGGGATCGAGGGCGAGTGATCGTACGGGCGCGGAAGGTAGGGACACGCCCGAAGGGCGGCAACGAGCGGCCCGCCG
>NZ_DATBNB010000685.1 GCF_036554565.1 Longimicrobium sp.
CACTACCGGCGCCCCATGCTCGTACGCGCCCTGCCTCGGCGACCGGATCTCTATTCCGCTCTGCCCCGGTGCTAGAACAGAAACGCGATTCACCGGTCGAACTGCCCCCTTCACTGGACCCCTGTCCCACTTACACAGAAAAGCCCCGCCTACGTAGCTGTAGGCAGGGCTTTGCTTTTCATCGAGTCGGGACGGCGGGATTTGAACCCGCGACCCCCTGAACCCCATTCAGGTGCGCTACCGGGCTGCGCCACGTCCCGAACTCCCGGCCCCTGTCGCGCCGAAGCCCGCCAGAGAGCAACAATCCTAACGTTTCGCCCCGGCCGCGTCAACCCCAGCCCGGCTCGGGGACCGGGCCGAAGTTCGCGCGCGGCCCGTCGACCGGTGCGGGGGCAGGCTGTCCGCCACCCACCGCGTCCATCCGTAGCCAGTCGAACAGCACCCGCTTCTGCTCGGCGGTGGCGGTGGGCGACGGGCGCAGCAGCAGCTTCTGCGGGGGCCCGACCACCACCGGAAGCGACAGCGTCAGCAGCTCGTCGCGGCGGAAGACGGTCAGCGGCAGGCGCGTCCCCTCGGGCGCCTCCAGCAGCCGCGCGCTGAGCGCATCCGGCGAGGCGATGCGAAAGCCGTCCAGCGCCACCAGCTCGTCGCCGGCGTTCACCCCGGCGGACCACGCCGCGCTCCCCGCCTGCACGTTCGCAACGACGATGCGACCCCCCTCGGGCTTCAGCTGCAGCCCGGTCCGCGGCTCCCGCGGCACGGGGGCGGCGCCCGGCGCGTCGGGGTGGCCGCCGGGCGCCAGCCCCCGCTCCCGCGCGTCGCGCGGGGTGGTCAGCACCAGCCCGGCGGTGTTCAGCAAACCCGTATAGTCCAGCTCCTGCGTGCTCCGCAGCCACGCGTCGAACCGGTCCGCCAGGTCCGCCCCGGCCACCTCGGCCGCCACGGCCTGCACCGTGCCCTCGGGAAAGCCCACGTCGCGCGCGCCCCAGCGCTCCCACAGCAGGCGCAGCACGTCGTCGAGCGAGCGGGCGTTGCCGGTGCGCGCGCGGATCTCCATGTCCAGCAGCAGGGCCACCAGCGCGCCCTTCTGATAGTAGGAGATGGTGGCGTTGGGCGTGTTCGCGTCCGGCCGGTAGAACTTGATCCAGGTGTCGAACGACGAATCTTCCAGCGACTGCACCCCGCGCCCGGGAAGCTGGGAGAAGCGGGTGATTTGCTCCGCGAGCTTTTCCAGGTACCGCAGGGGCGAGATCAGCCCCGCGCGGCGCAGCACCAGGTCGGTGTAGTAGGTGGTGAACCCCTCCACCACCCACAGCTCGCGCGTGTACGCCTCGCGCGTGTAGTCGAAGGGCCCCAGCACCGCCGGGCGCAGCCGCTTGCCGTTCCAGGCGTGAAAGAGCTCGTGTGCCACCAGGCCCAGCACGCCCTCGTACGCCTGCCCGTGAAAGCTCCAGCGGTCCACCAGCAGCGAGGTGCTGTTGCGGTGCTCCAGCCCGCCGCCGCCGCTGGCCAGGTGAAGGATGAAGGTGAAGTGCGGATACGGCAGCCCGCCCCCGAACAGCTCGCGCTCGGCCAGCACGATGCGCGTGGTGTCGGCCGCCAGCCGCCGGGGGTCGGCGTTGCCGCGGCCCCACACCGCATACCGGTGCGGCACCCCGTCCACGCCCCACTCCACCAGCGCGTGCGTGCCGATCTCCATCGGCGAATCCACCAGCTCGTCGAAGTCCGCGGCGCGGAACACGTGCTCGCCCGCCTCCTCCAGGGCGGTCGTCACCCGCCACCCCGCGGGCGGCTCCACGGCCACCTCCACCGGCTCGCCCTGGCGCCCCTCGACGTACAGAAAGACGCTGGCGCCGTTCACGTACGCGTGGGATGCGTCGACGTGGCTGGTGCGCACCGTCAGCTCGTCGGCGTTCACCACCCAGCGGGCGCGGAGCACGCCGTCCGCGGGGGCATCCACCAGCCAGGTGTTCTTGTCGGTCTTGCGAAAGGGCAGGGGCCGCCACGCGCCGTCGGCGGCCTCCATCTGCATGACGTTGCGCGGAAACTCGCGCATCAGGTAGCTGCCGGGGGTCCACGACGGCATCACCAGCCGCGCCGGGCCGTGCACCCCCTCGGCCGTCATCTCCACGCCCAGCAGGTGCGTGTGGGGCTCCGGAATGCGGAGCTTGTACCGGATGGGGCCCACGGCTACCGCCGGCCGCGGCGCCAGGCCAGCACCGCCGCGATCCCGGCCAGCACGCCCGCGCCCAGCGCCACCGGCTTGGCGATGCTCCCGCTGCCGGCGCGCGCCTCCTTCACCACGCTCCCCGCCATGAACAGCACGTTGGCGGGGCGCTCGGCCAGGCGGCGCATCAGGTACGGGTACCACTGCGTGCCGAACGGGACGTAGCAGCGCATCCGGTACCCCTCGCGCACGAGCTGCTCCTGCAGGTCGCGGCGCACGCCGTACAGCATCTGGAACTCGAACGATTCCTTGGCGATGCCGCGCTCCCAGACGAAGCGGCGCGTGGCGTCGATGATGGCGTCGTCGTGCGTGGCGATGGCCGGGTAGTGGCCCGCCTCCAGCAGCCGCTTCATCTCCTCGACGTACATCCGGTCGGTGTCGGCCTTGTCGGGAAAGGCCACCGACTCCGGCTCCTGGTAGGCGCCCTTCACCAGCCGCACCCGCGAGCCCAGCGCGATCAGCCGCTCCACGTCGTCCGCCGTGCGGCGCAGCATGGACTGCAGCACCGTCCCCACGTTGCGGAACCCGTCGGCCCACAGGCCTTCGACCAGGGCGATGGTGCGCTCGGTGTAGGCGCTGCTCTCCATGTCCATCCGCACGAAGATCTCGCCCTCGCCGTTGCCCAGCTCGCGGGCGCGGGAAAGCACGCGCTCCACGTTGCGGCGGCAGAAGTCTTCGTCGATGTCCAGCCCCAGCTGCGTGGGCTTGATGGAGAGGTTGGCGTTCAGCCCCTCGCGCGCGATGGATTCCAGGATGTGGACGGCCATGTCGGCGGCCGCCTGGGCCTCGGCGCGGTCGGCCACGGACTCGCCCAGGAAGTCCAGCGACACGCTCAGCCCGGCCTCGTTCAGGGCGCGGGCGGCGTCCAGCGCCTCCTGCAGCGTGTCGCCCGCCACGAAGCGCGCGGCGAATCCGCGGGACAGGGGGGCGCGGGTGATGATGCGCTTGGCCGTGGGGCTCTCGCTGAGGCGCAGCAGGCTCGTCTTGAGCATCAGGCAACTCGGGGTGATGCGGATCGGTGTCGCGCCGGCGATCAGCTCTGATCGTCGGTGCGCTTGCGTGCGATGGTCTCATCCAGCACGGCCCGGGCCTGCGCGAGCGGCAGGGCCTCCAGCTGGCCCCGGGCCTCGTCCGCCGTGGCGGCGTGCACCAGGTCGCCCGTCTCCAGGTGGCCCATGATGGCGGTGCCGGTCTGCGCCCAGCGGATGAACACCAGGTAGCCCGCGAACCCGCCCTCCGCCGGCTCGGTTTCCAGCCCGACGGTGTACGGCTCGCCGTCCATCCCCTCGAACGCGGCGGAGCGCCCGTAGATGGCCATGTAGCCGCCGAGGGTGCTTTCGTCCGCGTCCGCCGGCGGAAGCGGGT
>NZ_DATBNB010000686.1 GCF_036554565.1 Longimicrobium sp.
GCGCACCACCTTTCCGACGGTGGACGGAAAGCCGGTCCAGCACGTCGCCCGCGTCGAGGTTAGCGGGTTCCGGCTGGTGGAGCACGACCTCCGTGCCTCGACGGACGCGCAGGACGAACTGCGCCGCCTGGTGCAGGACGAGGCGAGCGCGCCCTTCGACCTGGAGCACGGTCCGCTGTTCCGCGGCCGGCTGGTGCGATTGGCGGCGATCGACCACGTGCTGCTGCTGACGATGCACCACATCGTCTCCGACGGCTGGTCGATGGGCGTGCTGCACCGCGAGCTGGGCGCGCTGTACGGCGCCTTCACCCGCGGCGAGCCCGATCCGCTCCCGCCGCTGCCGGTGCAGTACGCCGACTACGCCGCGTGGCACCGCCGCGTGGTGGAGGGCGAGGTCCTGCAGCGCCAGGCGGAGTACTGGCGCGAGACGCTGTCCGGCGCGCCGGAGCTGCTGGAGCTGCCGACGAGCCATGCGCGCCCGGCGAAGCAGGACTTCACCGGCGCGTCGGTAGACGTGGAGCTCGACGAGGCGCTGTCCGCGGCGCTCAGGACCTTGGGGCAGCGGCACGGCACCACGCTGTTCATGACGCTGCTGGCGGGGTGGGCCGCCGTGCTCGCCCGGCTCTCGGGCCAGGACGAGGTCGTGGTCGGCAGCCCCACCGCCAACCGCGGGCGGCGCGAGATCGAGGGCCTGGTCGGCTTCTTCGTCAACCTCCTGGCGCTGCGCGTGGACCTGTCGGGCTCGCCCAGCGTGGCGGAGCTGCTGGGCCGGGTGAAGGAGCGCGCCCTGGCCGCCCAGCACAACCAGGACATCCCCTTCGAACAGGTGGTGGAGCACCTTCACCCCACGCGCAGCCTGGCGCACACGCCGCTCTTCCAGGTGATGTTCGCCTGGCAGAACGCGCCGGGGGAACGCCTGGAGCTGCCGGGGCTGGCGCTGGGCCCGCTGGACGCGGAGGGCTCCGGGGGCTCGTCGTTGCCCGTGAGCGCCAAGTTCGACCTGTCGCTGGCGCTCCGGGACGAGGGCGGCCGGATCCGGGGGACGGTGGAGTACGCCACCGCGCTCTTCGACCGGGCCACCGTCGAGCGGCACGTAGGCTACCTGCGGCGGGTGCTGGACGGGATGGTCGCGGACGACGCGAAGCCGGTGAACCGGCTGGCGCTGCTTTCCCCGGCCGAGCGGCGCACGGTGGTGGAGGAGTGGACCGCCACCGACGCGGCGTACCCCGCCGACGCGTGCATCCACGAGCTCTTCGAAGCCCAGGTGAAGCGGACGCCCGGCGCCGTGGCGGTGTCGTTCGAAGGGGCGCGCCTCACCTACGAGGAGCTGAACGCGCGGGCCAACCGCGTGGCGCACCGCCTCCGCGCGCTGGGGGTGGGGCCGGAGGTGCGCGTGGCGGTAGGCGTCAGGCGCGGGCTGGAAACGGTGGTCGGGCTCCTGGCGGTGCTCAAGGCCGGCGGCGGCTACGTTCCGCTCGACATCGTGAATCCCGAGGACCGCCTGCAGTTCGTGCTGGCCGACAGCGCGCCCGCCGCGCTGCTGACGGAGGGGCCGCTCGTCGCCCGCTTCGCCGGTGCCGGGGTGCCGCTCGTGGACACGGGCGACCTCGCGGCGCTGGATGCGTATCCCGCGTCGGACCCGGACCGGGCCGAGGTGGGGGTGCGGCCGGAGCACCTGGCGTACGTCATCTACACCTCCGGCTCCACGGGAAGGCCCAAGGGCGTGCTGGTGCGCCACGGCTCGCTGGTCAGCCTGCTGGCCGTCAGCCGCGCGGAGTACGGCGTGGGCCCCGGCGACATGCTCCCCGCGCTGGCGTCGAGCGCCTTCGACATCTCGCTCTTCGAGATCCTTCTCCCGCTCATTTCCGGCGCGGAAACCCGCCTGGTCATGCCCCAGCGGGTGATGGACCCGCGCGCGTTCCTGAGCGAGGTGGCGGACGCCACGCTCCTGCACGCCGTCCCCGCGCTGATGCGCGAGATCGTGCAGGTGGAGCGCCGGGCGCCGCGCCTGGCCCGCCTCCGCGCCACCTTCGTGGGCGGCGACCAGGTTCCCGCCGACCTGCTGGCGGAGATGACCGCCGCCTTCCCGTCCGCGCGGACCTCCGTTCTCTACGGCCCCACCGAGGCGGCGATCCTGGCCTCGGCGCACCAGGTGCCGGCGGACGGCGTGGTCGCCGGGCACCCGATCGGCCGGCCGCTGGGGAACGTGCGCCTGTACGTCTGCGACGCGCTGGGCGAGCCGCAGCCGCCGGGCGTCGCGGGCGAGCTGCTGATCGGCGGGGCCGGCGTGGCGCGCGGCTACCTGGGCCGCCCCGCGCTCACCGCCGAGCGCTTCGTTCCCGATCCGTTCTCCGCCGTTCCCGGCGCACGGCTGTACCGCAGCGGCGACCGGGCGCGATGGAAGGAGAACGGCGATCTCGACTTCCTGGGACGCAACGACTTCCAGGTGAAGATCCGCGGCTTCCGCATCGAGCTGGGCGAGATCGAGGCGCGGCTGCGCGAGCACCCGGCGGTGCGCCAGGGGGTGGTGCTGGCGCGGGAGGACACCCCGGGGCGCAAGCGGCTGGTGGCCTACGTGGTCGGCGAGGCCCCGGCCGACGCGCTGAAGGCGCACCTTGCCGGCCGTCTGCCGGCGTACATGGTGCCCGACGCGTACGTGCCGCTGGAGGCCCTTCCGCTCACGACCAACGGCAAGCTGGACCGCCGGGCGCTCCCGGCGCCGGAGGGCGCGGCGTTCGCGCGCCGCGGCCTCGAGGCGCCGCGCACCATGGCGGAGTCGGTGCTGGCCGAGATCTGGGCCGACGTGCTGGGGGTGGAGCGCGTGGCCCGGCGCGACCACTTCTTCGACCTGGGCGGCCACTCGCTGCTCGCCGCCCGGATGGTGGCCCGCGTGCGCGAGTCGCTGAACCCGGCCGCGACGGTGGACGAGGTGTTCACGTACCCCACGCTCTTCCAGCTCGCGGCGCGGCTGGAGCGGACCGGCGACTGGGTGGGCACCGCCCGCGCCATCCCGGTCCGGGAGGGCGGCTCCGAGCGCCCCCTGTTCCTGATCCACGACGTGGTGGGGTTCGTCTTCTACGGGCAGATCCTTCGCCCGCACCTGGACCCGGAGATCCCCGTCTACGCCC
>NZ_DATBNB010000687.1 GCF_036554565.1 Longimicrobium sp.
CCGCGCAGTTTGCGGGGGAAGGGTTGGGGATGGGGGGCGCCCGGGGCGTGCGCCGGACCCAGGCTCACCACGCCCGAAGTTCTCCCCTCTCCGCACGCAGTTTGTGCGGGGAGGGGCCGGGGGAGGGGCAACCGAGGTCCGCTGCGCCTGGGCCTCAGGATGACAGGCTTGTGTGCTGTCTCCAAAAGCGAAGCGGCGGGCCTCGTGTGAGGCCCGCCGCTTCGCTTTCCTGTCCTCGCTGGGTCAGACCGGGCGACGGCCGGTGATGACGCGCCAGGCGATGATGATGATGGCCAGGATCAGCAGGATGTAGGCGATGTTGCCCAAGGCGCCAATGACACCGCCCACTCCCAACAGCGCAACCAGCAGCAGCACGATACCGACGATCAGCAGAATGTCCATCGTTTCCTCGGGTATGTCGGATGTGGACCAACCGGTACTGCGCTAAACTGCCACAGCCAGTAGCAGCTACCGTGCCAATGCGCGAAGTGTTTGGCGTGTACAGGGTTTGAGCAGGGCGGGATTGCACGGTCCGCGAGCACGGGGCTATCTTTCCCGGCTATGCCCAATACCCGACTAGCCCAGGTTCCCCCCGGATCGCAGGACCTCCTGGCCGCCGACGTGCGCCGCCGGAGGCACGTCCAGCGCGTGTGGTTCGAGCTCGCCGAGGCGGCGGGGTACCACGAGGTCATCCCGCCGACCTTCGAATACGAAGAGGTGTTCACCGCGGCCGGCACCAAGCTGGCCAGCGAGCTGATCCGCTTCGTGGACCGCGACGGCCGGCTCGTGGCCCTTCGCGCCGACTTCACCTCGGCCCTGGCGCGGATGGCCTCCACGCGCCTGCGCGACGCGGAGACGCCGCTGCGGCTGGCGTACGCGGGCAAGGTGTACCGCCAGCGGCCGGAGGGGGGCGGACACGCGCGAGAGACCTTCCAGCTCGGCGCCGAACTCATCGGCAGCGCGGGGGCGGATGCCGACGTCGAGGTGCTGCGGCTGGTGATCGGGCAGCTGCGCCAGCTGGGGGTGAGCGAGTTCCAGATCAACCTGGGCGACATCCGCTTCGTCACGCCGCTGATGGCGGGGCTGAGCGCGGACGAGGCCGAGTCGCTGCGCACGGCCATCGACCGCAAGGACCGCACGGCCCTGGCCGACGGCGCCCGTCGGTACGGCGCGCCCGCCGCGGTCGCCCGCGCGCTGGTGGAGCTGCCGGAGCTGATCGGCCGCGGCGACGTGCTGCTGCGGGCGCGGTCGCTCGCCTCCGGGCCGGAGGCCGAGGCGGCCATCGAGCGGCTGCGCGCCATCGACGGCATGCTGACCGAGGACGAACGGTCGCACGTGGTGTACGACCTGGGGGAGATCCGCGGGCTGGGATACTACACGGGAATGCAGTTCGAGGTGTTCGTCGCCGGGGCCGGCCGGGCGCTGGCCTTCGGCGGCCGGTACGACGACCTGCTGGCGCGCTACGGCTCCGACCGTCCGGCGGTGGGCTTCGCGATGGAGACCGACGCGCTGGCCGAACTGCTTCCGGAGGCCTCGTGAGCGCGCGACCACTGCGCATCGCCCTGCCGAAGGGGCGGATGATGGACGAGGCGCTGCTGGTGTTCGAGCGCATCGGCGCCATCATCGACCCGGCCGCCCGCGACTCGCGCCGGCTGATCCTGCCCTCGGCGGACGGACGATTCGAGTTCCTGCCCGTGAAGAGCGGCGACGTGCCCGTGTACGTGGAAACGGGCGTGGCGGACGCCGGGATCGTGGGGCAGGACGTGCTCGACGAGGGCGAGCCCGACGTGCTGAGGCCGCTGGACCTGGGGTTCGGCGGATGCATGCTGGCCGTCGCGGCGCCGGAGGGCGCACCGTATCCGTACCTGCCGGGCGAGACGATGCCGCGCGTGGCCACCAAGTACGTGGAAAGCGCGCGCAGGTTCTTCGCCACCAAGGGGATGCAGGTGGAGCTGATCCGCATCTCCGGATCTGTCGAGCTGGCGCCGCTGCTGGGGCTGGCGCACTGGATCGTGGACCTGGTGCAGACCGGCCGGACGCTGAAGGAGAACGGGCTCGTCGTGGTGGAGCCGATCGCCCGCTCCACGGCACGGCTTATCGTGAACCGCGCCAGCCACAAGCTGCGGCTGGAAGACCACCAGCGCCTGATCGCCGGGCTGGCGGGCGCCCTGGAGAGTGCGTGAGTGCGGAAGTGCGTGAGTGCGTCAGTGCTCGCGCCGCCGTTCAGTCGCGCACGAACGCACTTAACGCACTCACGCACTTGTTGAAGATTCGCACTCTCCGCGTCGCGCCGCCGTTCGCCGAGCTTCGGCAGATGGCGGCCGCCGCGTCTACGGACGATCCCGGGCTGCGCGATGCCGTCGCCGGCATCCTGCGCGAGGTGCAGGCGCGCGGCGACGAGGCGCTGCTGGAGTACACGGCGCGCTTCGACGGATTCCAGGCGCCGGACGCGCCGGGGCTGCGCATCGGCGTGGACCAGCTGGAGGAAGCCGCGCGCTCCATCGACCCCGACCTCCTGGGCTCGCTTCGCGCCGCGGCCGAGAACATCCGCCGCTTTCACGAGAAGCAGCGCGAGCACGGGTTCCTGGAGATCGAGGCGGACGGCAGCATTCTGGGCCAGCGCGTGGCCCCGCTACGGCGCGTGGGCATCTACGTTCCCGGCGGGCGCGCGGCGTATCCATCCTCCGTGCTGATGAACGCCATTCCCGCCGCGGTCGCGGGGGTGGTCGAGATCGCGATGGCGTCGCCCACCCCCGGCGGCGAGATCACGCCCGTGGTGCTGGCGGCGGCGCACGTGGCGGGGGTCACCGAGGTGCTGCGGATTGGCGGGGCGCAGGCGGTGGGCGCGCTGGCGTTCGGGACTGATTCCATCGGCCGCGTGGACAAGATCGTGGGGCCGGGGAACAAGTGGGTGGCCGAGGCCAAGCGCCAGGTGTTCGGCGTGGTGGACATCGACATGGTGGCCGGCCCCTCCGAGATCCTGGTGATTGCCGACGAGACGGCCGATGCCGTGCACGTGGCGGCGGACCTGATCGGCCAGGCGGAGCACGATCCCGACGCCATCGCCTGGCTGGTGACCACCTCCGCGGCGCTCGCGGAGCGCGTGCCCGCGGAACTGGAGCGGCTGCTGGAGCGCAACCCGCGCCGCGATGTAGCCCGCGCGGCGCTGGAAGCCAATGGCGCCATCGTCCTCGTCGACACGCTGGATGATGCCGCCGCCGTGGCCGACCTGCGCGCGCCGGAGCACCTGGAGCTGCTGGTGGCGGAGCCGATGGTGCTGGCGGGGCGCATCCGCAACGCGGGCGCCATCTTTCTGGGCGCCCACAGCCCCGAGCCGATGGGCGACTACTTCGCGGGCCCCAACCACGTCCTGCCGACGGGCGGCTCGGCGCGCTTCGCCAGCCCCTTGGGCGTGTACGATTTCGTGAAGCGCACCAGTCTGATCGGCCTTTCCGCCGCGCGCCTGCGCCGCGACGCCCCGCACGTCATCCGCCTGGCCGAGAGCGAGGGGCTGTTCGGGCACGCGGAAGCCGTGAGAGTGAGAAACACGGAAGCCCCGCAGAGTGGTGGATGAATCTCTCTGTTGAAATCGCAGCATCTGTGGCCTCGCTCCTATCAGGGTTGTTCGGTGGAGCAGGAGCGACATTGCTTTGGGAGCTGTATCTGAAGCCTCGCCGTGAACGAAAGAGCGTTGGTAGAACGATCGCTGGCGAAACATCGCTCAACCTACAGTTGATTGCGCTTCAACTCGCAGCTGGAGAGCATAACCCTGGGGCGGTCCCTTCCGACTTCCGGCTCTCGACTCTCGCATTTGAAGCACTCGCGAGTTCGATCGGAGAGCTTCCGACCGAACCTCGGCAGCTTGTCATCCTACTCTACAATCGCGTTCAGTACCTCAACCGGCTCGTCGACTTGTATTCTCATACGGTCGATAAGCTCCGCGAGACCCCAGGAGAATCACCCGCGAAGGTTGCTCTGGACCGAGAGGCACGAGCAGCATCCGAAGCGTTTTACCGCATTCTCGAGCGTACCTTTGAGACGGCGAACGCTACAATCGTCGCGCTGCACAGCACTATCGAGGGCCCGTTTTCCCGAGAGAGTCGGCTGACCGGAGACTTCGACGAAGTGCGCGCGCGCGTGCATCAAGGTCTCAAAGAACGAGACCAACGGTTAGGACCAGATTGAAAGGCATCACGTGAAAGTCCTCTACTCCGTAATCGCCGAGAACGCCACGCTCCGCCACGACGGGCGCATGGACGTGCACGGCATTTTCCACGAGCTGTACGCGCCCGGCTTTCCCGCGCAGCAGGACCGGCTGACGCTGGTGACCACCATCGAGTGGAACCCCGACGAACGCGGCGCCATCGACTTCAGCGTCAACCTGCTGGACCCGGCGCGCAGCCCCGTGCTCACCATCAACGCGCAGACGGAGGTGGCCGACGAGTACGCCGTCCATCGCCCGGCGCGCACGCAGATGGCAATCCCCATCGACAACCTCGTCTTTCCGGGCCCCGGTACGTACGAGTTCGAACTGACTGTCGGCGAGGTAAAGCAGGCGCTGCTGCACCTGTACCTGGTCCAGGACGCGCACGCGCACTAAGATAAAAAAGAAGAGTTTCACGCAGAGGGCGCAGAGATGACGGAGAGGACGCAGAGGGGCCGTGGCTGCCCTCTGCGTCCTCTCGTTTCCCTCTGCGACCTCTGCGTGAAATGCAGTTACTGGGGACGGGCAAGGATCGTATCGAGTTCGCGCAGGTCGGCGTCGCTCAGGGTCCAGTTCGCTGCCGAGGCGTTGGCGTGCACCTGCTCGGGCTTCGTCGCGCCGGCGATCACGGATGCCACCGTCGGGCGCGACAGGAGCCATGAGAACGCCAGCTCCAGCAGCGTGTGGCCGCGGGACTCGGAGAACGCGATCAGGCGCTCGACGAGGTCCAGGTTCTCGCCCGTGAGCAGGGGGTTGTGGGGCGGCATGCTGGCGATGCGCGTGCCCTGCGGCACCGGCTGGCCCTTGCGGTACTTGCCGGTCAGCAGCCCGTTCGCGAGAGGGAAGTACGGGATGAACGCCACGCGGCGGCGCTCGCACTCAGCCAGCACGCTCGATTCGGGTTCGCGCTTGAGGAGGCTGTACTCGTTCTGCACGCTCACGAAGCGCGCGGCGCCCTCCGGAAGCACCTCCGCCGCCTTCCGGATCTGGTCGGCGGAAAAATTGGAGCTGCCGATCTCGCGCACCTTCCCCGCCTTCACCAGCTCGTCGAGCACGCCCAGCGTTTCCGCGATGGGCACGTTGGGATCGGGCCTGTGCATCTGATAGAGGTCGATGTAGTCCGTTCCCAGGCGCCGCAGGCTACCCTCCAGCGCCTTGCGCACGGATGCGGGCCGACCGCCGCTCTCGGGTCCTGATCCCGGGTGGCCGAACTTGGTGGCGATGATCGCCTGCGACCGCCGCAACCCCAGCGCCCGGCCCAGGAATTCCTCACTCTGGCCCCTGCCGTACACCTCCGCGGTGTCGAAGAAGTTGATCCCCGCGTCCAGCGCGGCCCCGACCACGCGCTCGGTCTGCACAGCGTCGATGCGCATCCCGAAGTTGTTGCACCCCAGCCCCACCGCCGAAACCTGCAGCGATCCGATCTGACGAGTCTGCATCCACGCTCCCCGCGATTGAGGTTGATTGCCTGCGTCCAGCGCCTGCATCGTTCGCGCCCTCCGGAAGCGGAGCGCCGAGAACGCGTCGCCGTGCACTGGCTCTACGATCGCGCTTTCAGCTAAGCGCGCGCAGAGTTTCCCAGAGTTCCCGTGGAGGCATGATACGGAGCTCAGCAACCTCTTCGCGAGCGGCGAGTAGGTCCCGATCACCGGTAACAAGGATGTCCGCCCTACTGCTGATCGCCGTGGCGAGAACCCATCCATCATCTGGATCGCGAATCTGGTAGGCGGCCGTCTCTGGCGGCTCGGGGTAGACGGGATTCCGTCGCAAGGCACGAAGGACCTCATCCACCCGGGCCTCCGGCACCTTGAGTTTCGTGGAGAGGATCCTTCGGAACTCGGTGAGCACCACTTCTCCGCACACGAGTTCGTGCCTCGCGAGGATCTCTTCGTAGAGCTCCGCACAGAGGCCGCGCGTGCTGAACGCGCTGATGAGAACGTTCGTGTCCGGAAAGATCCTCACGAGACGTCGCGGAACACGTCCTCGTCAGTTACCCAACCCTGAGCCTCGGCGTAAGGCATCAGTTCGCTCCGGAGCGCCGCAAATTCCGCCTGTCGAATCTGCCGGCGCAGGGCGTGGCGCACGAAGTCGCTTCGGGACTGCCCAGACTTCTCGCACAGAAGTTCCAGGTCGCGCTCAAGCTCGGCGTCCAAGCGAACCGTCAACATTGTAGCCATGCTAATCTCCTTGGTTGTAATACAAAGTCATACAATCTAAAGCGAAGCGATCGACGCGCCAAGTTCTAACCCTTCCGCATCTGCGCCCCGACCAGGCCAAGCACGCCGACTCCTACGAGCGTGAGCCGGAAGATCGTCTGGGCGCGGGTGGCGTCCGGGCGGATGAGGAAGAGGATCAGCCCGTAGAGCGCCACGAAGATGAGGACGAAGCGCAGCTGGTTCCGACGGGTCTCCGTCATTCGCCCTCCCGCTCCCATATGTCCGGGTACCGGGTGGGGAACCCGGCCCCGTCCACCTGCAGGTCGCGCACGAACGCGCCGCCCGCACTCTCGTACCGATAGGCGTGCTCGCCGGTGCGGATGTACGTCTGCTGCAGCGGCTCCAGCGCGAGGCTCGGAAAGCGCAGCCACGCGGCGCGCACCTCCGCCCGCTCGCCGACCGCGGGGTTCAGCCGGCGGATGGGCAGCAAGTTGGTCGACGGGCTGAAGTTCAGGTCCACGTCCACACATCCCGCCACCTGCGGCACCTCGATGCCGTTCATCCGCCACACGCCATCGGCTGCGACGGCGATTTCGAGAGCGACCATTCGCTGGCCGATCCACCCGCTGACCCGCGTCCGCACGGTGCGCCACTCCGCATCGCATTCGATTCGGTAGCTGAGGCAGCATGGCCCGGCATCATCCGCGAACACTGCGGTCCCGGCCAACTGCCATCCCTCGCCCACGCGATCCACCCGAGCCGACTCATGTCCGGGCTGGTCCACCCGCCGCCAGAGGATCATTTGTACCTTCCAGTGTACTAGGCAGCGCTTGTGTCACGTTGCCGAGAGGCTTGCGGAGTGTCCAGATACATTTTAACCTTCAAACATGAATACCATGAACGCAGCCGACCTGCTGCATCTCAGCATCACCGAGCGCCTGCGGCTCGCCGAAGATCTATGGGACAGCGTGGCCCGTGAGGCTGCTGACGATCCGGCGAAGCTCCCCGTTTCGGATTCCCTGCGCGCGGAAATACTCAGGCGGTCCGCAGCTTACCACGCGAACCCTCGAAACGTGGTGCCGCTTGACGAAGCCCTGGCTCGGATCGAGCGGGCACTCGGGTGATTCGAGGTGTGTATCGGGTCGTCCTGCTCCCAGAGGCCGAAGCCGATGTGACGGATGCTGCGGCGTGGTATGAGTCCCAACGCGAACGTGCCGGGCTTGGCCGCGAGTTCCTGCAGGAATTCCGCGCCGCGACTGAAAAGTTGCGACGAGATCCACTCCTGTTCCAAGCCGTTTTCGCCCCGATCCGCCGCATTCTCCTGCGGCGTTTTCCTTATGCGGTGTTCTACGAGGTCGTCGGACGCGAGGTAGTCGTGCTCACCTGCGCTCATACTTCGCGTGATCCTGAATTCGTGCAGCAGCGCATACGTCGTGAGTGACGGGCGATCACCCCCTACACAGCCGCGAGCGCCTCGTTCAGCAGGCGGATGAACACGCCCGCCTCCCGAACCCGGTCCATCGGATGCATCCAGCCGGCGTGCGACGAGTGGGCGAACAGGCCGGTAATGGCTACGGACGTGTCGACCGTCGGCGGCATCAGCGACTGCAGGCGCAGCGTTTCGGTGTAGGGGATCAGCCGGTCGGCGCGGCCGTGCGACAGGACGACGCGGCCCCGCAGGTCGGCCAGGCGGGGGCGCGGGTCCAGCCCCGGATCCGTCTCCAGCAGGGCCGTCACGAACGCGGCCGCGATGTGGCGGACCAGGGCCGGGTCCGCAGCCGGGGCATCCGTCGCAGGCGCGAGGACGTCCCACACCTTCTGCTCGTCAGGCGAGAGCGTGCGCCGGATGTCGGCTTTCATCGGGTCGTACACCGGGTCCCACGACCAGTCGCCGCGCCGGCCCGCCTCCATCGCCAGCGCGTGCGCCCCCCGCTGCACCGCTTCCATCCCCGCGAACTCCGCAATGCGCGTAAGGTAGTTGCCCGCCATGATCCAGCGGCCGTACGGGTCGGGGTCCACGTG
>NZ_DATBNB010000688.1 GCF_036554565.1 Longimicrobium sp.
CAGTGGTCCCGGCAGGTGGCCATGGACACCGTTACGGTGATGGTCGTGGTCTCCTCCGCTTCGAGCACCACCATGGGCGTGTCGTCCAGCTCCACATCCGACTCCAGCTCGTCGCCGTCCTCGTCGGTGACGACGATGTCCAGATCGCTGCAGTTCTCGTCGCACACGCCCACGAAGACGTAGGTGTGCCCGGCGCGCACCCGCAGCTGGAACTCCTCGTCCTGGTCCTCTTCCAGGCGGCCGAAGACCGGGGCGCGGGCCTCTTCGTAGTCCTGGTTCTCCACCAGCGTGGTGGCCGAATCAAGCAGCACCCGCACCAGGGCCTGCCCCTGCTGGGCCCGGGCGGGCGTGGCGCAGAACAGGGCGGCGCAGGCCAGGGCCGGCGCAAGGGTCTTCAGCTTCATACGCCGGGAATCTCCGGAGCGGGAAGGCGCCCGATGACGCCGAAAGAGCACTGTGGAAAGTGCTGATGCTTCGGGCACGGATGCTAGCCGCGGGCCCGCCGTGGGGCAAGGACCGCCGCAGGCCCCCGCGCGCACCTTAAGTTCCATGTTTTCCGCCCCAAGTTGCCACGGATGCCGACCCGGTGCGGATTTCTTGACCCCATCCCGGCCCGCCGCTATACTGTCCGCTCACCTTCCAGGCATCACCCCAGGCGGGAAATGCTCCCAACCCAAGCACAGCAGGAGCCGGCGGGGGATGCCGGGGGTGAGGTCGTGCTGGAACGGATGGCCCTGTTCGTGGTCGGCGAGCACCGCTTCGGCGTGGGCATCGACCGCATCCGCGAGATCATTCCGGCGCGGCCGTACACGCCGCTGCCGGGAAGCGGAAGCCACGTGTGCGGCCTGATCAACCTGCGCGGGCGCATCGTGACGGTGGTGGATTTGGGCGCCCGTCTGCACCTTCCCCCCGCGTCGGCCAACCCGGACCACAGCATCGTCATCGTGGAGCACCGGGGAAAGCTGGCCGGACTGGCGGTGGAAGAAGTATCCCGGATCGTGAACGTTGACCCGGCGGCGCTCGCCGACGCGGCGGATTCCCTCCGCGCGCTGCGCATCGACCGGTCGTACCTGCGCGGGGTGGGAGAGGTGGACGGCGAGGTGTTCGTGGCCGTAGACCCCGACGAAGTGATCTCCCCCATCCTTTCCGCCTGAACCGCCCCACCCCTGGACACCTGAACGGACGCTCATGAGCCAGACCGTGCTGATCTGCGACGACGCCATCTTCATGCGCACCATGATCGGCGACATCCTCACCCAGGCGGGCTTCACGATCGTGGGCGAGGCCGAAACCGGCGTCCAGGCCGTGGAAAAGTACCGCCAGTTCAAGCCCGACCTGGTGACGATGGACATCGTGATGCCCGACATGGGGGGCATCGACGCCGTCCGCGAGATCGTGAAGGAATCTCCCGACGCCAAGATCCTCATGTGCAGCGCCATGGGTCAGCAGGCGCTGGTCATCGAGGCCATCCAGGCCGGCGCCCGCGACTTCGTGGTGAAGCCGTTCCAGCCTTCGCGCGTGCTCGAGGCCGTGCAGCGGGTGCTGGGATAGAGTGCGTGAGTGCGGAAGTGCGTTAGTGCGGAGGTAACGGCAGCCGGCGTTCGCGCCGCGGCCGCCCACGCGCCAAGGCCACTTCCGCACTGACGCACTCACGCACTCACGCACTTCCCCCATGGAACTCTCCCAGTACGCCGAGCTCTTCCTGAGCGAGTCGCGCGAGCACGTCTCCGCGATCAACCACCTGCTGCTGGCGCTGGAGGCTGACCCGCGCGCGCGTGAGCCGGTGGAGGGGCTGTTCCGGGCGGTGCACACCATCAAGGGGATGTCGGCCACCATGGGCTACCGCGCCGTGGCGGAGCTGGCCCACGAGATGGAAAACCTGCTGGACGGCGTGCGCCAGGGCCGCGCCGTTCCCGGCGGAGACCTGGTCGACACGCTCTTCGCCGCCTGCGACGCCCTGGAGCGCGGCATCGAGCTGGCCGTGGAAGAGGGCGACGACGAATCCGTCGTCGCCCCGATCGTGTCCCGCCTGCGCGCCTTGGCCGGCCTGCCCGCCGCGGAGCCGGAGCCCGCACCCGCGGCGGCCTTCGCGGGATCGTTCGCCGATGCCCCGGACGCACCCGCGGGCGCCCTGCGGGTACGGTTCACGGTGGACCCCGCCTCGCCCCTCCCCGGCGTCCGCGCCTTCATGGCGCTGCGCGCCGCGCGCGGGCTGGGCGAGGTCTCCGGGCTGGAGCCTTCCGAGGCCGCCATGCAGGAGGACGGCTTCGCCGGCACCGTCCGCCTGGTGCTCCGCTCCGAGAAGACGGACGCGGAGATCGAGGCGGCGCTCCTGGCCGCGGGAGAGATCGTCGAGGTAGAGGTCCGCCGCGGGATGGCCGACGTCCCCGCCGCGGCCGCCGCGACGGACGAGGTGCTGCACGACGCGCCGGCGGAGGAGGCGGCCGAGCGGGCGGGCGCGGCCGGGCGGGCGCGCAACATCCGGGTAGACCTGAAGCGCCTGGACGCCCTGGTCAACGGCGTGGGCGAGCTGGTGATCGTCCGCGACCGCATGCGCCGCCTGGCCGGCCAGGCCGAGCCC
>NZ_DATBNB010000689.1 GCF_036554565.1 Longimicrobium sp.
TTACGACGAAGACATGTTTGGCTGGTTACGGTCTGGCAGCTTCATCCCGGTGAACGACATCGCCGTCGACCTGGGGACGGCGAATACGCTCGTGTACGTCAAGGGCGAGGGGATCGTCCTGAACGAGCCCTCCGTGGTGGCGGTGGAAAAAGCCACCAACCGCATCAAGGGGATCGGGCTCGAGGCCAAGCGCATGCTGGGGCGCACCCCCGAAGGCATCACCGCCGTGCGCCCGCTCAAGGACGGGGTGATCGCCGACGTGGACGTCACGGAGATCATGCTCCGCTACTTCCTGCAGACGGTCACCAGCAAGCGCTTCCTGAAGCTCAAGCCCACGGTGGTCGTAGGCGTGCCCAGCGGCATCACCGAGCTGGAGCGCCGTGCCGTGCGGCAGAGCGCGGCGGCGGCGGGGGCCAAGGAAGTGTACATGGTGGCCGAGCCCATGGCCGCGGCCATCGGGGTGGGGCTGCCGGTGGAAACGCCCACGGGCAACATGGTCATCGACATCGGTGGCGGCACCACCGAGATCGCGGTGATCGCGCTGTCGGGCATCGTGTGCGACACCAGCATTCGCGTGGGGGGCGACGAGATCGACAACGCCATCGTCACCTTCATGCGCAAGAACTACAACCTGATGATCGGCGAGGCCACGGCCGAAGCCGTCAAGATCCAGATCGGCAGCGCGTACAGCACCGGCGACGAGCGGGAGATGGACGTCAAGGGGCGCGACCTGGTGTCCGGCATCCCCAAGACGGTGAGGGTTCACTCGCAGGAGATCCGCGAGTGCATCCAGGAGCCCATCCAGGCCATCGTCGAGGCGGTTCGCCGGGCGCTTGAGATCACCCCCCCCGAGCTGGCCAGCGACATCGTGGACCGGGGGATCGTGATGACGGGGGGCGGCGCGCTGATCCGGGGGCTCGACAGCCTGATCGCACGTGAAACCAACCTTCCCATCCACGTCGACGAGGACCCGCTCACCTGCGTCGTGCGCGGCGCCGGGCGCATCCTGGACGACGTGGTCAAGTACAGAGGAGTGTTGACGTCCTGAGCGCGTTCAGACCTTACCTGCGCGGCGCGGGCGAGCGCGGCCGCAAGCGGGACCTGGCCCTGGCGGGGGTGTTCGCCGCCCTTTCGCTGCTCCTGCTGCTGATGCCCGAGCCCTACCGCGACGGCGTGGGCCACGCCCTGCGCGCCTCGGCGCTGCGGCCGGTGCTGGCCATGCAGCGCGGCGCCGCCGACCGGCACGGCCGCTATTCCGACGCGGCGCGCCTGCGTGCCGAGCGCGACAGCCTGGCGGCCTACCTGGTGGGGCAGGCCACGCTGGCCGCCGAAAACCGCGAGCTGCGCGGGCTGCTGGGCTTCCGCGAGCGGCTGGCCTACTCGTTCGTTCCCGCCGAGGGGCGGTGGATGGCGGGCCCCGGCTCCGACGGCATGCTTCGCCTTTCGGCGGGGCGGCGCGACCGGGTGACCGACGGCGCCGCGGTGATCACCGCCGAGGGGCTGGCGGGGCAGGTGTCGCAGCTGGGGTCGGAGTCGGCCGTCATGCGGGCGTGGATGCACCCCAACTTCCGCGCCTCGGTGATGACGCTGGACGGCGAAACGTACGGGGTGGCCGAGCCCATCGAGCGCAACGGCGAGCGGCTGCTGGCCTTCAGCCCGGTGGCGTTCCACACGGCGCCCGACACGGGGGCCATGATCGTCACCTCGGGCGAGGGCGGCGTGTACCCGCAGGGAATACCCGTGGGACGCGTGGCGGGAACGGGGAAGGACCCCGACGGCTGGCAGCGCATCTACTACGTGCGGCCGCTGGTGGCGCCGGCGCAGATGGCGCACGTGCTGGTGCTGGGGCAGCCGGTGACGGGGCGTTCGGACCAGAACCTGGCGGCGGCCTGGGGGGTGAGGCTCACCGCCCCGCCCCCGTCGGCCGACACGGCGCGCCCGCTTTCGCCCGACGCGGCGGCACCGGCGCGCCCCGCGCAAACGCGGCCGCAGGCGCGCCCGCAGACCCGCCCGGCACCGCGCCGGGTGGATCCCACGCCCGAACTTCCGGGCCGCCCGGTGTTCCCGGGCGAGCCGCGGGTGCCGCCCGGAGTGACGGCGCCCACCACCCCGTCGGCCCCGGCCGACACCAGCCGTACGGAGTGAGGGGACGTGACCGAGGGGACGCGCTGGCAATTCGTGGGGTTCGTGGCGGTGCTCGCGCTGCTGTACTTCGTGCTGCGGGTGGGGCTGGGGCTGGGCGCCTTTGCGCCCGACCTGCTCCTGGTGGCGGTGCTGCTGGCGGCGCGCCGCATGCGGGCGGGGTGGGCGGCGGGGCTGGGGTGCCTGCTGGGCGTGCTGGACGGCGCGGTGAACCCGCACACGCTGGGGGCCGGCGCGCTGGTGCTGAGCATCCTGGGCTACATCGGGGCGCGCTCGCGCGAGGTGGTGGCGGGCGACAGCCCGGTGCTCCTGGCCGCCTACCTGTTCATCGGCAAGTGGCTGTACGACGCGGGGATGTACCTGCTGATGATGGTGAACGACAGTGCCGGGCCGGTGACGGTGCTGGCCTTCTCGCTGGTGGCCGCGGCGTACGCCGCGGCGGCCGGGGTGGCCGCGGCGTCGGCGTACCGGGCGGTGGCGTAGCGATGAGCAGGATGCTTTCCGAGGGTAGTCCGATGGCGTTTCCCCGGTGGCCGGAGGTGGCCCGGTGAAGCGCTATCGTGCCGTGCGCCTGGGCGACCCGGTCCTCTTCTGGCTGGTGGTGGGGCTGGCGCTGTTCGGCATCGCCATGATCTTCAGCGCGGGGATGGTGGACGTTCCCGGCACCCGCGCCGAGGGAACGTGGAAGCAGCAGCTGATGTGGTTCAGCCTGGCCATGCCCATCCTGTACATGATCCTGAAGGTGCGGATCGGGTGGCTGGAGTGGGGGGCGCAGCCGGCGTACGCGCTGGGGCTGGTGCTGCTGATGGCCGCGCTGGTGTTCGGCAGCGGCGGCACCACGGGCGCCAGCACCAAGAGCTGGATCCGCATTGGGCCCGTGGGCCTTCAGCCGTCGGAGATGGCCAAGATCGCCACGGTGCTGATGCTGGCACGCGTGCTGGGCGAGTGGCGCGAGCCGCCGAAGACGCTCTGGCAGCTGTGGAAGCCCATCGGCGTGGTGGCCCTGCCCATGGGGCTTGTGATGCTGCAGCCGGACCTGGGCTCGGCGCTGGCCTTCGCGGCGATCCTGGTGTGGTCGCTGTACTGGGCGGGCACCCCGCTGGCCACCATCTTCTTCCTGGTGAGCCCGCTGCTCAGCCTGTTCCTTTCCATCAGCGCATGGGTGTGGGGCGTGTACATCGTCCTGCTGCTGGCCATGCTGTTCTACCGCAACGCGTTCCTGTCGGAGAAGGTTTCCATCTTCGTGGCCAACGCGGTGGCGGGCGCCGTGGCACTGCCGCTGTGGAACGTG
>NZ_DATBNB010000690.1 GCF_036554565.1 Longimicrobium sp.
TCGAGGGCATCGGTCCCGAGCAGCTCCGGGTTCGCGAGCTGCTGGCCCGCCTGGAGCCCGAGGGCGTCACCGAGGTCATCCTCTGCACCAACCCGAACATCGAGGGCGAGGCCACCGCCATGTACCTCGGGCGGCTGCTCAAGCCGCTCGGGCTCCGGGTGACGCGCATCGCGCGCGGGCTCCCCGTGGGGGGCGACCTGGAGTACGCCGACGGGGTGACGATCGCCGAAGCACTGGCGGGCCGGCGGGAGCTGTAGCGCGCGTCTAGCCCGGGAATTGCCCATTGGCCGCGGAGCAAACCGCGGCCTTTTGTTTTTTCGGGCCTTGCCCGTTACTTTGGTGCCGCGTTCACCCCCATCGCAGATCCCCACCGCCTCCGGGTGATGGAAAGCAATCGAATCGTACGCACCGCCGCCTTCGCCCTGCTGGCCGTCGCCGCCGCGGCGGGGCTGGGCGCGCTGCTGCTGCGCGACCAGATCAGCCGCAGCCGCCGCGACCTGTTCAGCCCGCACCCGCTGCGCCGGCTGGCCGCGCTGGAGTACCTGGGCGGCGTTCCGGCGTCGGTCGACACGGTGCTGCTGCTGCGCGACTTCCTGGCGTGGGAGCAGCGCCCGCTGCTGCGCAAGCGCGCGCAGGGAGTGCTGGCGCGGGTGGAAGCGGGCGTGGCGGCCCGGCACCCGGCCGAGGTGGCCTGATGGCGGGCGGAGCGAGCAGCTGGAGCTTCGAGGAGCGCGACGTCCAGCGCATCGACCGCATCCTGCAGGACTTTCTGTACGACGCGGGCGCCCGCTGCGCGCTGCTGGTGGACCGCACGGGGCAGCTGGTGACCACGGCGGGCGAAAAGCCCGAGTTCGACGCGGTGGCGTTCTCGTCACTGGCCGCGGCCGACTTTTCGGCCAACGACCAGCTGGCGTCGATGATCGGCGAAACGGAGTTCTCGTCGCTCTTTCACCAGGGCGAGAAGGAATCGATGTACCTTGCCGACGTGGTGCGGCGAGTGATCCTGGTGGTCCTGTTCGACAACCGGACCACCCTGGGGATGATCCGGATCAAGGTGAAGGCGGTAGTGCGCGAGCTTTCCGAGGTGTTCAGCGAAATGTTCTCACGGTCCGCCGCGGCCCCGCAGGGGCTGCGCGTGGAGGCCGGCTTCATGGACGAGGCGGAGGACGAGATCGACCGCCTTTTCGGCGACCTCTGAAAGGGCCACGTCCATGTCGATGATCAACTACGCCTCGCGCGAGATCAACTGCAAGATCGTGTACTACGGTCCGGGCCTGTGCGGCAAGACCACCAACCTCGAGTACATCTTCGAGAAGGTGGCGCCCAACACCCGCGGCAAGCTGATCTCGCTGGCGACGGAAACGGAACGGACGCTCTTCTTCGACTTCCTGCCGGTGGACCTGGGTTCCATCCGCGGGTTCAAGACGCGCTTTCACCTGTACACGGTTCCCGGACAGGTGTACTACAACGCGTCGCGAAAGCTGATTTTGAAGGGGGTGGACGGGGTGGTGTTCGTGGCCGACAGCCAGGTGGAGCGGCTGGACGCGAACATCGAGTCCATGCACAACCTGTACGACAACCTTACGGAGTACGGGCTGGACCTTCGCGAGATCCCGTTCGTAATCCAGTACAACAAGCGCGACCTGCCCAACATCTCCTCGCTCGAGGAGCTGCAGCGCGAGCTGAACCCCAGCAACGTGCCCACGTTCGAGGCGGTGGGCGTGCGGGGGATCGGCGTGTTCGACACGCTGAAGGCGGTGAGCAAGCTGGTGATCAAAGCCCTGAGCTGACCGGACACACCATGGCCTGGCGCAACCTTCCGAACGCGATCACGCTGGGGCGCATCGTCCTGGCGCTGGTGGTGGCGCCCATGATCGTGACCGACGCCTTCTCGTGGCGGCTCGCCGGCTTCATCGTCTTTTTGGCCGCCGCCTTTTCCGACCTGTGGGACGGCCACCTGGCGCGCTCGCGCAACCTGGTGAGCGACTTCGGCAAGCTGATGGACCCGCTGGCCGACAAGCTCCTGCTCGCGCTCACCTTCATCCCGTTCTACCTGCTTTCGCACGGGTGGGAGCCGCACACCCGGTTCCCCTGGTTCGGCGGGGTGCTGCCGCTGTGGGTGCTGATCGTGATCTTCGGCCGCGAGATCTTCATCACCGTGTTCCGCGGCTACGCGGCGAAGCGCGGGGTGATCCTGGCGGCGGGCAAGGCCGGCAAGCTCAAGGCGGTGTTCCAGAACATCTTCGTGGGCGCGGCCATCTTCTGGTACGCCCTGCAGTCGGCCGCGCGCGAGAACGCATGGGACACCGCCTTCTGGAGCTTCTGGCAGAAGTTCCACGCCGGGTTCACCATGGTGTCGCTGGCCATCGCGGTGGTGCTGACGGTGTACTCGCTGTACGTGTACCTGCGCGATTTCGGCATCCTGGGCCGCAAGCGGGCTCAGCCGTGACCCGCCGCGCCGGCTGACCCGCGTGTCCGGCCTGGACGAGCGCTCCGGCGAGCTGCGCGCGGCGGACGGCCTGCGCCTTTCCTATCGCTCCTGGCCGGTTCCGTCCCCCCGCTCCGTCCTGATCCTTTCGCACGGGCTGGGCGAGCACGCCGGCCGCTACGCCCCGCTGGCGGCGGACCTGGGTCGCCGCGGCGTGGCCGTCCACGCGCTGGACCACCGCGGCCACGGCAGGTCGGGGGGCCGGCGCGGCTTCGTTTCGTCGTTCGGCGAGTTCGTCCGCGATTTCGAGGCGTTCCGAGCACGCATCGCGGACGAGACGCCGCCCGGGGTACCGACCTTCCTCCTGGGCCACTCGCTCGGCGGGCTGATCGCCATCCGCTACCTGCAGGCGCATCCC
>NZ_DATBNB010000691.1 GCF_036554565.1 Longimicrobium sp.
CGCCGTTCTCGTCCAGGTCCGCCGGCTCGCCGTACGCCGCGGTGATGGAGGGCCACACCTGGGTGTCGAACGTCTCGGCAATCGCCGCGTAATCCGCGGCCGTCAGCCCCCCGGACGGGTTCGTGGTGTCGGCGACGATCACGATGCGCGTGCCCACGTGCACCACGCGGCCCGTGCGGTTGTCGGGGGCGGTGCAGGGCTGGTCCGTCTCCACGTTCAGCGTCATCAGGCCGCCCACCACCGGCACACCGGGGGTAACGGCGCGCCGCGGCGCCGGACCGCGCGCCACGCCGCGGGCCATCAGCGGGCCCAGCTCCCGCCGCTCCGCCTCGCGAAGCCGGGTTTCCCACGCATCGTCGCGCCGAAGCCCGCCCGCCAGGCTCATCGGCGGGCCGGGAAGCCGCACGGGGGTGGGCGCGCCGGCCGCCGGAACGATGCCGGAGGCGGTGAGCCCCAGCGTCATCCCTCCCGCCGTGCTGGGCGAAAGGTTCATGGGTATTACGGTGTACTCCGCCCCCCCGGTGGTGCCGGGCAGGCAGATGTCCGCGCCCCCCGGCTTGTCGGCCACGTACACGCCGCCGACCGCCAGGTTGGGACAGACGGCGATTGCCGCCGTGCCGCTACGTGCGCCACTGGTGGCGGAGATGGTCACCGTGCCGGGGCTTACGCCGGTCACGACGCCCCCCGCCGTCACCGTACCGATGGCGGGGTCGGACGAGCCCCAGGTGATGGTCTGCCCCGGGATGGGCCGCCCCACCACGTCGCGCACGGTCGCCGTCAGGGGCTGCGCCGAGTCGGCCATCATCGTGTCCGCCGGCGGGCTGACGTCCACCCAGCCGTTGGGATGCGGGACCTGCGCCGCCACGTACACCGTGAAGGTGAAGGTGGCCACGGTGGGATCCACCGTGAACCGCCACGTCACCGGCTGCGACGTGGCGTTGTGCGCGAGGTTGCCGTTGTACTGGAAGTACGGCACGTCCCCGTTCAGGAAGGTCGCCGTGCCCGACGCGTTCCTCACCGACACCGCACCGGTGGCGCTGGCGGGCATCGACGCGAAGAACACCCGCACCCCGGCGGGGTCCGGCGTGGTGCCGTCCGTGGTGCCCAGCGGCTGCGGGATGAGGTTCTGCACCGTCGCGTCGAACTTGAACGTGCTGTCGATGGCGGTATACGCCGCGTTCGTGCCGGACATGAACACGAACTCACCCTGTCCGCCCACGATCAGCCCCGGCGCCTGTCCGGTGGACGGAGTGGCGGCCCGGCAGCTCACCGTCGCCGATGCCACACGGGCCGTGCAGTCCAGCGCGGCGAGCGGGGGCGCGGCCGGGGCCTCGACCGGGGGAGCGACGGGGCCCGCGTCGGCACACGCGGACAGGGCGGCGGACAGCACGAGCGCACGGGCGCCCAGGCGGAGCTTCGGAGTCATCGGCGAGGGAAAGATCGGGATTGGAGAGAGCGGCGGGGCGCCGCGGGCGTGGGTCTGCGGGGAACAAAGATGCCGGGGCGCCGGGCGCCCGTCAACGAGGCACGGTCCGCATGAAGGCGGAGCCGGGGTCTCGGTATGTCCATCCAAAAAAATCCGGCCCGCTCCAGAAGGTGGAGCGGGCCGGCAGTGCCCGGAGTCGGACTCGAACCGACAATCCCTTGCGGGAGGCAGATTTTGAGTCTGCTGCGTATACCGATTTCGCCATCCGGGCGGACGGACGAAAGCTAACGGATGGGATTCGAAGGATCAACCTCCGCCGGAGCCGGCGCGCCTTCCAGCAGCTGCAGCGCGTACACGGCGCGGCGCAGCGCGCGGATGCTGTCGCCCGAGGCGAGCCCGGCGCGCGCTCCCGACAGCAGCGCGCGGGCGTTCCGCTCGGCCGCGCCGGACGCGGCGCCCGCCTGCAGCCGGGCCTCGGCGCTCGCCAGCAGCCGCAGCCCCACGGCCATGGGCGACTGCTCGCGCGCGGCCAGCGTTCCCTCGCCCAGGTGGCGCACGGCGGCGGCGGTGTCGCCCGCGGCCAGGGCGGCGCGGGCCGCCTGCGCCCGGACGGCGACGGACGCCGCGGCGGCGGCCAGCTCCGGGTGGGCGCCCAGCTCCAGCCGGGCACGGGCGCGGTCCGTCCACGCCTCCAGCGCGGCCAGCGCCCCCAGCATCCGCCCCGCGTCGGGCGCGCGCGCCACCCCGGCGGCGGCCTCGCGCAGTGCCTGCGCCTCGAACGACAGCGCCTCGTCGGGCCGGCCGGCGGCGCGGGCCCGCTGCGCGCGAGCCCGAAGCGCATCCACCCCGGCGCGCTGCGCGGGGGACAGGTACGGGAGCCAGGTTTCCGCCCGCGGCAGGCCACGCGGCTCGGCGACGGCCACCCAGGCCTGGCCGCCCGCCACCTGCACGTACGAGGTGGGCGCGGTGGGCCCGTCGTCGCACGCGGACACCGCCAGGAGCGCGGATGCACAAAGCACCGCCAGCGGGCGGAAAACGCGAAGGGGCATCGGGTTGCGGGCAGGAACGGGTACCGCGGGAATGGGACGACAAACATAGGGCGGCGGGGCGCCAGCGGTCAAGCCGCGGCCCCTCTGTACGCTTGACACCCTTTCCGCGCGCGGGATAGGTTGACGGACGTTCGAACACGGTTTCCCGGACACCCGCAGATGAGCACGGACGAGCGCAGCGCGTACGACGAGAAGCTGGAGAGCATCCTTCGCGCGGCCGCCGCCATCTTCGCCGAGAAGGGCTACCACCAGGCCAGCATCCGCGACATCGCGCGCTCCACGGGCGTCAGCCTGTCGGGGCTGTACTACTATTTCAACAGCAAGGAAGAGCTGCTCTTCCTGATCCAGGACCACGCGTTCGGCACGCTGCTGAACAACCTGGAGCGGCTGCTGGCCGGCGAGGAGCAGCCGCACCGCCGCCTGCGCCTGCTGATGGAGAACCACCTTCGCTACTTCATCGCCAACACGGCCGAGATGAAGGTGCTCTCGCACGAGGCCGAGGCGCTGACGGGCGATTTCCGCCGCCGGGTGAACGCCAAGAAGCGGCGCCTCACCGAGATCGCGATGGAGATCCTGGGCGAGATCCGCCCGGCTGGCGACGTGGACCTGCGCGTGGCGACCTTCGCCATGTTCGGGATGATGAACTGGCTGTACAACTGGCACCGGGCAGATCGCGACGTTCCGCTGGACAAGATCGTCGACGACATGTACCGCATCTTTCTCGAGGGATTCCAGCCCGCCGGCGCCAAGGTTCCCGCGCTGGCGCGCGAGGCCGCGCCCGGCGAATCCCGTCCGTCGATCTGGCGCTCGGGCGCCGACGAGTAGCGCCGCGCCCGAACCTTTCACTTCACCACCGGAGCAACCTGATGGCAACGCTTGCCGCTGACGTGCCGACCGAAACCCAGACGCTGGTGCACTACGAGGTGCAGGACGGCGTGGCGATCTTCACCCTCGACGATCCGCCCGCCAACACCTACACGCACGAGATGATGCGCCAGATCGACGCGTGCATCCTGCGCGCGCGGTTCGACAACACGGTCGACGTGATCGTCATCACGGGCAAGGGCGAAAAGTTCTTCTGCGCCGGCGCCAACATCAACATGCTGCAGAAGGCCGATCCCACCTGGAAGTACTACTTCTGCCTGCACGCCAACGAGACGCTGCTCAAGCTGGAGCACACCCCCAAGCTGGTGATCGCGGCGCTCAACGGCCACACGGTGGGCGGCGGGCTGGAGATCGCCATGGCGGCCGACCTGCGCATCGCGCGCCGGGGCGCCGGCAAGATCGGCCTTCCCGAGGTGGCCCTGGGCGTGCTTCCCGGCACCGGCGGCACGCAGCGGCTGACCAAGCTGGTGGGCACCAGCAAGGCCATCGAGCTGATGGTACAGGGCAACAACATCGACTTCGACGAGGCCGCGGCCATGGGCATCGTCAACCGGGTGATCGACGCCGAAGGGCGCGACGCGTTCCTGGCCTCGGTGCTGGAGTACGCCCGCCAGTTCACGCGCCCCAACAAGGCCACCTTCGCCGTCGGCAACATCAAGCGCTCGTGCCAGAGCGGCGCCGAGCTGCCGCTGGAGCAGGGGCTGGCGCTGGAGCGCGAGCTGCAGGCGCTGCTCTTCAACTCGCAGGACGCCAAGGAAGGCCTGAACGCCTACGTGGAAAAGCGCACCGCGCAGTTCACGGGCAAGTAAGCCTGGCAGGGTCGTACCGGGAGGGAGCCTCGTGCTCCCTCCCGTGCTATTTTGGTAGCGCACGGTCCGCGGGGGCGAATGAATTCGCTGCAACGACCACACGAAGTCCACCTGCGTGGACTGGCTTGCCGCGGTGGGAGTTCCGCTTCCTCGCGCGTCTGGACGTACTGAATTCTCCCCCTCCCCTGCGCAGCGGGGGAAGGGGGCCGGGGGGAGGGGGCTGCCGCGGCATGCGAGGCACCCTCTCGAACCCCGATCGAAGTTCTCCCCTCTCCCGGCGCAGTTTGCCGGGGGAGGGGGCCGGGGGAGGGGCCCGCCGCGGCATGCGAGGCAGCCTTTCGAACCCTACGGAAGTTCCAGCAGGCACGCACCACATCAAACGAGCGCACATGACGGATACGGCGACGCTGGACATCCAGCCGGGACGGCTGTTCATCGGGGGCGAGTGGCAGGACGCCGCCTCGGGCAGCACCTTCGACACCATCAACCCCGCCACCGCCGAGCCGCTGACGCAGGTGGCCGAGGCGGGCGCCGAGGACGTGGACCGTGCCGTCCGCGCCGCGCGCGAAGCGTTCGAGAGCGACGCGTGGCAGAACCTGGACGCCCGCAAGCGCGGCAAGCTGCTGTACGCCATCGCCGACCGGCTGGAAGAGCGCGCCGACGAGCTGGCCGCGCTGGAGACGATGGACAACGGCAAGCCCGTGCGCGAGGCGCGGGTGATCGACATCAAGGAGTCGATCGACTGCTTCCGCTACTACGCGGGCTGGGCCGACAAGATCGCCGGCGACGTGATCCCCGTTCCCGGGCCGTACCTGAACTACACGCGCCGCGAGCCGGTGGGGGTGTGCGGGGCCATCATCCCGTGGAACTACCCGCTGCAGATGGCCGCGTGGAAGGTGGCGCCCGCCATCGCCTGCGGGAACACCGTCGTCCTGAAGCCGGCCGAGCAGACGCCGCTGACCGCGCTGGAGCTGGCGCGCGCCGCCTCGGACGCCGGGCTCCCCGCCGGTGTGCTGAACGTGATCCCCGGCTTCGGCGAGAGCGCCGGGGGGGCGCTGGTGAACCACCCCGACGTCGACAAGATCGCCTTCACGGGGTCCACCGCCATCGGCAAGCTGATCCAGCGGCAGGCCGCGGATACGCTCAAGAAGGTGTCGCTGGAGCTGGGCGGAAAGAGCCCCAACATCGTGCTCGACGACGCCGACATCGAGGCGGCGGTGCGCGGCGCCAGCATGGCCATCTTCTACAACAGCGGCCAGGCCTGCACCGCGGGCTCACGCCTGCTGGTGCACGAGAAGATCCGCGACGAATTCGTGGAAAAGCTGCTGAAGCGGGCGGCCGGCTTCGTTCCGGGCGACCCCATGAACCCCAAGACGCGCCTGGGGCCGCTGGTGTCGGAGGAGCAGATCGAGCGCGTGCTGGGGTACATCGAAAAGGGCAAGCAGGAGGGCGCGGAGCTGCTGCTGGGCGGCGACCGCGTGGAGGTGGGGGGCAAGCGCGGCTACTTCCTGAACCCCACCGTCTTCGGCAGCGTCACGCCGCGGATGACCATCGCCTGCGAGGAGATCTTCGGCCCCGTGCTGGCGGTGCAGACGTTCAGCGACATGGACGAGGCCATCCAGATCGGCAACGCGTCGGAGTACGGGCTGGCCGCCGCCGTGTGGACGAGGGACGTGAGGAAGGCGCACCACGTCGCCCACAAGCTGCGCGCGGGGACGGTGTGGATCAACACGTACCACAACCTCGACACGGCCTCGCCCTTCGGCGGCTACAAGCAGTCCGGCTACGGCCGCGAGTTGGGCCGCTACGCGCTGGACCTGTACACCCAGGTGAAGAGCGTCTGGGTGAACCTGGCGTGAAACCCAGTGCGTGAGTGCGTCAGTGCGTGAGCGCGGAGGGCCCTCTCACGCACCGGCCTCTCGTTCTCGAATGGAGCGCTTCACATGCCGATGAAACCGGTGTTCGAGAAGACGCCCACGGGATACGTCGCCTGGGTGGATGGACTGCCGGGGGCGCTCACGCAGGGTGACTCGCTGGAGGAAGCACGCGAGAACCTGGCGGATGCGGTTTTGCTCGTCCTGGAAACGCGGCGGATGATCAAGGCTATCGATGCCGGAGGGCTCTGGCCTCCAGCACGGATGCCTGATCCGCTGCCTGACCAGTTCGACCCCGCGGATGATCATGGATGGATCCGGCAGCCGTTCATCCTGCGGCTCGATCACTTCCGGGCCCTCGATGGCTGATGCACGCGGAAGGCACCGACTCACGCACTGACGCACTTCCGCACTCACGCACTTCTTCTCCATGACTGACGCATACATCATCGACGCCTGCCGCACGCCGGTGGGGCGGTTCATCGGCTCGCTCGCGAGCGTGCGGCCCGACGACCTCGCGGCGACGGTCGTCAGGGCGATCGTGGAGCGCACGGGCGTGGACCCCGCCCTCGTGGACGACGTGATCTTCGGGTGCGCCAACCAGGCCGGCGAGGACAACCGCAACGTGGGACGGATGGCGCTGCTGCTGGCCGGCCTTCCCGTCTCCGTCCCCGGGCAGACCGTCAACCGCCTCTGCGGTTCGGGGCTGGAGGCGGTGCGCAGCGCCATGCACGCCATCCGCGCGGGCGAGGGCGAGACGTTCATCGCCGGCGGTGTGGAAAGCATGACCCGCGCACCCTGGGTGATGCTCAAGCCGGCGGAGGGATTCGCCCGCGGCGTGCCCGAGATGGCCGACTCGCTGCTCGGCTGGCGTTTCGTGAACCCGAAGATGCCGGCGGAGTGGACCGTCAGCCTGGGCGAAACGGCGGAGATCGTGGCGGAGGAATACAACGTCAGCCGCGCCGACCAGGACGTGTTCGCGCTGCGCAGCCAGCAGCGAGCCGCCGCCGCCATCGCTGCCGGCCACTTCGCGAGCGAGATCGTTCCCGTCACCATCCCGCAGCGGAAGGGCGCGCCCAAGGTGGTGGACACCGACGAGCATCCGCGCGCCGACACCACGCTGGATTCGCTCACCGGGCTGAAGGCGGCGTTCCGCAAGGAAAAGGGAACGGTGACCGCCGGCAACGCCTCGGGGCTGAACGACGGCGCTTCGGCACTCCTGGTCGCCTCGGCCGAGGCGGCCCGGCGCATGGGCCGCACGCCGATGGCGCGGATCGTCGCGAGCGCCGTCGCCGGGGTGGATCCTCACCGCATGGGCATCGGCCCGGTGCCGGCCACGCGCAAGGCGCTGGCGCTGGCGGGGCTCTCCATCGGGGACATGGGGCTGGTGGAGCTGAACGAGGCGTTCGCGGCGCAGTCCGTGGCCTGCGTGCGCGAGTTGGGCATCGACCCCGAGATCGTGAACGTCTCCGGCGGCGCGGTGGCGGTCGGTCATCCCCTCGGCTCGTCGGGCGCGCGCATCCTCACCACCCTGGTGCACGAGATGGGTCGGCGCGGCGTGCGCTACGGGCTGGCGTCCATGTGCATCGGCGTGGGCCAGGGGATTTCGATGGTCGTTGAGCGGGTGGAATCGTGAGCGACACCATCCGGCTGTCCATCGGGGACGGTGTCGCCTGGATCACGCTCAACCGCCCCGACCGGCTGAACGCCTTCGCCGGGCGGATGCGCGACGACCTTCACGACGCCATCGACCGCGCGGCGACGTCGCCCGAGGTGCGGGTGATCGTCATCACCGGCGCGGGCCGCGGCTTCTGCACCGGCGCCGACGTGGAGGTGATGAGCGACCTGCTTGCGCGCGGCGACGACGAGACCTTTGAGGGACTGGTGGAGGCGGGGATGCGCGTGGTCCGGCGCCTCGCCAGCGTGGAGCAGCCGGTGATCGCGGCGGTGAACGGGCCCGCGGCGGGCGCGGGCGCGTCGCTGGCGCTGGCGTGCGACTTCCGCATCGCCTCGGAGCGCGCGACCATCGGCTTTACGTTCAATCGCATCGGCCTGCACCCGGACTGGGGGGCCACCCACTCCCTGCCCCGCCTGGTGGGCCCGGGGCGCGCGGCGGAGCTGGTGATGACGGGGCGGATGGTGGATGCGCGCGAGGCCGAGCGCATCGGCCTCTTTCAGCAGGTATTCGCCGACGACTGGTTCATGGACGAGGTGCGCAAGCTGGCGAAGGAGCTCGCCGCCAAGCCGCCGCTCGCCCTCACGCTGGCCAAGCGCACCCTGGCCGCGTCGCCCACGTCGGACCTGGACGCCATGCTCGCCGCCGAGCGCGAGCAGCAGATGCGCTGTTTCCGCAGCGCGGACGCGAAGGAAGGCATCACCGCGTTCAACGAGAAGCGGAAGCCCGTGTTCCGGGGGGAGTGATCGGGGAGTACCGTCTCCGCCGAGTGACAGTACCACTCGTGGTAGTTCCACCAGTGGGAGTTTCTCCCGGGGTAATTCCACTCGTGGCTCCACCCTCCGTGGCGATCCCCCGACCTCGCGCCCGGCGGTTGAAACCGCAGCTGGCACTTCACGAAGTCCGCCTGCGCGGACTGTGCGGAACGGCGGGCGCTCGCTCGCGTGCCGCGAGTTATTTCACCCCGATCCCATCGCCCAAGTGACTGTTCGCCTGCCGTGGCTGCTGCTTCTATCATCGCTGCTCGTCCTGTCCGCCTGCGGTAGTGACGTGACGCCCGAGGGGCTCGCGCCGGCGCCGTGGTTCACCATCGGCAAGGGGCCCGTGGGATACACGGCGCTGGATACCTCGCGCATCCAGAGTGAGGGCTCCCGCCGCATCGTTTGGGTGCGGACCGAATTCCTGGAGCCCGACTCCGCGCCCCGCCTGCCCGGCGCGGTCGTAAAGGCCCGCGAAACGCGCCACGCCCTGGACTGCGGCGTGCGGCGCGTCACGGATTTGGAAACCATCCTTCGCGACAGCGTGGGCAAGCCGCTCGCTGAATCCCCCGCCGCTGGCGTGGCGCGGGCCTTCGAGGCGCATCCGTACGGCCCCAAGATGTTCCCGACCGTCTGCAACGCGATCAGCATCACCGCACGACACCGAGAGCAGGGCCGATAAAGGATCGATGTGAAACCTCGGCAGGTCGCGAGGCTTCACAATTTCACCGCGGCGTCAGCCCGCTCCCCCTTAGAGGAATTCCGACGCCGCGTTCGGCTGCCCCTCTGCAAATCGCGACGGGCGCAGGGGATGCACGTCCATCGACGACGACGCTCCGTCCAGGATGATCTCGGACAGCAGCTGACCCAGCGCGGGCGAATGCATCACCCCGTGCCCCGACGACCCGTTCGCCAGGAACAGGTTCTCAACCCCTGGCGCCGCGCCCAGCAGCACGTGCCGGTCCGGCGACATCTCGTACAGCCCCGCCACGCACCGCTCGCGGTCGATCCTGGCGTCGCGCAGGCACGGCACCCAGCGGTGCGCGCGGGCAACCACCTGCGGCAGCCAGTCGGGATCCAGGGTGGTGTCGAACGGGTCGCTCGTGTTCGGCTGGTCCGACCAGAGCAGCAGCACCCGCCCATCGCGGACGCGCAGGTGGAACTCCGCTTCCAGGAAGGCGGTGAGCGGCATGCACTCGGGAAGCCCGTCGAACGGCTCGGTGAAGGCGACCTGGCGCCGGAGCGGCCAGACGGGAATCTCCACTCCAGCCATCACGGCGACAGCGCCCGCCCACGCGCCTGCGGCGTTCACCACCACCCCCGCGGCCACCTCGCCCCGGTTCGTGCGGACGGCGGCGATCTTTCCATCGTCCAAGCGAAATCCCTGGACCGCCGTGCCGTACTCGAAGCGCACACCCAACCGCCGCGCGGCGTCTGCGTAGCCGGCCAGCATCTGGAGCGGCCGGATGAAGCCGTCGGTCGGGCAGTGCACCCCGCCGACGAGGCCGTCCACCGAGATCGCCGGGTTCACCTCGCGCGCCTCGTCCACCGACACCCGCCGCGGCTCGGTGGCTCCCAGCGCATGCTGCATCGCCTGCGCCTCCAGCAGCGCCGCCAGCGTCTCCTCGCGCTCCGCCAGGAACAGGTAGCCGCACGGACGGTAGCCGGGGTCCGCGCCCACCTCGTCTGCAAAGCGAAGCATCTTGTCGCGCGAGAGCAGAGATAGGCGCACGTTGGGCTCCGACCCGAACTGCACGCGGAAGCCACCCGTCGCCCGCCCCGTGCTCCCCGCCCCGGCCTCCGCGCCCGCGTCCAGCACCAGCACGCGCGTGCAGCCGCGCGCCGCCAGGTGCCAGGCCACGCTGGCCCCGATCACCCCTCCGCCCACGATCACCACGTCGTAACTCTCCACCGGCTCCTCCCCGGAACGAGCGACCCAGCCGCGAGTGGATGAATTGTGAGCCCGTGCGCCGCGCGTGGAAAGAGGCGGCGGTGGCGAGCCGCCCCGCCCGCGCATACTTTGCCGCCGGATGCACATCCGCGGGCGAGCTGCCGTCCGCACCACGACCAGAGGGCGAACCCAGTGGCGGACGACCAGACGATGAGCACCGTCGCCGTGCTCGGCGCGGGAACCATGGGCAACGGCATCGCGCAGGTGTGCGCGATGGCAGGCTACGCCGTCGCGCTTTCCGACCCGCAGCCCGACGCGCTGGAGCGCGCCGTCAACACCATCCGCGGCAACCTGGAAAAGGGCGTGGACCGCGGAAAAGTGTCCATCGAAACCCGTGACCGGGCCCTTCAGGGGCTGCGGAAGGCCAGGAACGTGGCCGACGCGGTGGGCCCCGCGGACCTGGTGATCGAGGCGGCGCCGGAAAGCATGGACCTGAAGACGGCCATCTTCCGCGACCTGGACCGCCTGGCTCCCGCGCACGCCGTGCTGGCCACCAACACGTCGTCTCTCAGCGTCAGCCGCATCGCCGAAGCCACGGGGCGGCCGGGATTGGTCATCGGTCTGCACTTCTTCAACCCCGTGCACATCATGAAGCTGCTGGAGGTTGTGCGCGGGCGCGAAACGTCGCAGGAAACGCTCGACGCCTGCCTCGCCTTCGCGCGGCGGATCGGCAAGGAACCCATCGTGGTCACCGACACGCCGGGGTTCGCGTCGTCTCGCCTGGGGGTGGTGCTGGGGCTGGAGGCCATGCGGATGGTGGAGCAGGGCGTCGCCAGCCCGCAGGACATCGACAAGGCCATGGAGCTGGGCTACAACCACCCCATGGGCCCGCTGAAGCTGACGGACCTGGTGGGGCTCGACGTACGGCTGGGCATCGCCGAATACCTGCACGGCGAGCTGGGGGGCGAGCAGTACCGGGCGCCGGAGCTGCTGCGGCGGATGGTTGCGGAAGGCAAGCTGGGAAAGAAGAGCGGCCAGGGCTTCTACGACTGGACGCTGGAGGGCCGGTGAGCGCGTACGAGCTGCTGCAGATGGAACGCGACGGCGCAGTCGCGATCGTCACCATTGACCGCCCCGAAAAGCGCAACGCCCTCAGCGCGCAGGTTCGCGCGGAGCTGATCGCCGTCCTCGACGAACTGCGCGACGACGACGGGGTGCGGGTGCTGGTGATCACCGGCGCGGGCGACAACTCGTTCGTGGCCGGCGCCGACATCGGCGAGTTCGCGCAGCGCACGCCCCTGGAGCAGCGCGCGGCGATGACGGGCCGCCGCGTGTTCGACGAGGTGGCGGCGTACCCCAAGCCGGTGCTGGCCATGATCAACGGGCTGGCGCTGGGCGGCGGGTGCGAGCTGGCGCTGGCCTGCGACGTCCGATTGGCGGCGGATACGGCGAAGCTCGGCCAGCCGGAGATCAACTTGGGCATCATCCCCGGCGGCGGCGGCACGCAGCGCCTTCCGCGTGTGGTGGGCACGGGCCAAGCGATGCGCCTGATCCTGTCGGGCGAGATCATCGGCGCGGCCGAGGCGCTCCGCATCGGCCTGGTGGACGTGGTGCACCCCGCGACCGAGCTGCGCGAGCGGACGCTGGAGTTCGCCCGGGGGATGGCGGGCAAGTCTCCCGTCGCGCTGCGCATGGCCAAGTCCGCCGTCCGCGCCGCCGCCGAGATGCCGCTGAGCGCGGGGCTCCAGTACGAGACCGAGGCGTTCATCACCTGCTTCGGCAGCGACGACAAGCGCGAGGGCGTCGCGGCGTTTCTTGAGAAGCGCACGGCGGAGTTCACGGGGCGATGACAGGGCTCCAAGTCCGCGCCGCGACGGCGCTGCCCGGCTGCAACATAGGCAACGCCAAGCCCGCTGCGGAAGTGCAGATCATGGCTTTCCACAACAGGTACAATGCTCGCCAGTTCCAGGTGATGTACGACAGCGCCGACGCGAGGCTGAGGTCCTAGATTTCCCGCGACGACTTCGTGCGATCCGGTGAGGTGCTGCACCGCAAAGTGGGACGAGTCACGGCCACGGCACCCGCGGAATGGATGTGATGGCGGGTACGTCGGGGCCGGAGGTGACCTTGAAGTATCAGACCACGTTCGAGAAAGCCGAAGGGACCGAGACGTTCCAGTTCCGGGTCCGGGGCGGGAAAGCCGCCCTGGTGGGCTACAACGTCAACTCTCCGGCGCTGGTGGTCGACTGACCGGCCGCGCCTCACACCCGCTCGCACACCCAGGCACACTCATGCTCGACACGTTTACGATCGAAACGTTCCGGCCACGCCTCGGCGAGCTCTTCCACCTCGTTGTAGGCGATCAACGCCTGCCGACGAAGCTCACGGACGTGTTCCCCTGGGGCGCGGGGGGCGGCGACGAACGGGCGCGAGTGCCGTTCTCGCTGATCTTCCACACCATCCCGGAAGCCATCGTGCCCCAGGGCACGTACAGCATGGAGAACGAGCGAATGGAACCGTTCCAGCTGTTCCTGGTGCCCCTTGGCCCCGACGAACGCGGCATGCGCTACGAATCCGTGATCACCTGAGCGCCCCACCCGCGAAGCGGCACATCAAAGGCCCGGAAGGCGAATGCCTTCCGGGTCGTTTGATGTCTTGCGGATGTCAGGCGCCTGGACTCACGGCTTTCGGCAGGTGCCGTTCGCCACGGCGGTATACGTGGTCGCCAGCGTGGCGCTGCCCGAACTCCCGGGGGCGTTCTGGCCCGCGATGAACGAACCGACGTTCAGCGCGTCGTTTGCGGCCCCGCTCAGCCGCTCCAGCTGAAAGCCCGACGTTTCCCGCTGCCGCACGCGGAACTGCGTCGCCGCGCCGACGCTGCCGGACGAGTTGCCCGCGATGTCCATGCACAGGGTAGTGGTGTTGCGCGCCTCCACGCGCGTTCCGTTCACCGAGCCCACCGGAACCGACGAGTTGTCGTCGGGAGTGCCCACCGTGTTCCCGCGAAGCGTCAGGTCCAGCCGCCCCTTCTCGGCGTCGGCGTCGTTGTCCAGGCGCGACTGCACGAGAATCCCTTCGAAGTCGGTGTTCCGCGTCGTGTTGTTGGTCACCGCCAGCACGGCGTCCACGTCGCCGCGCATGTCCACGCTGATCCCGAAGGCGTTCCGCGAGCCGGAATCCGGCGTGCCGTCACCCACCTGGTTCCCCGTGATCGTACCGCGGACACGGGAACCGTTGGTGCTGGTGGTAGACGAGAGGACGGAGACGCCGCTCCCGCGCTGCCGGACCAGCGTGTTTCCGACCAGTCCAAACGCCAGGTCGCCCGAGAGGTCGGTTGCCAGGTCCACACCCACGCCGTTGTCGCGGAACGTGCTGGTGGCGATGGATATGGACTGGTCGGCCTGGTCTCCCGACGACGCCAGGAACCCCGCCAGACGGTTTCCGCCGAAGGTGCTGCCCGAGACGACAACCATGACCTGAGCGGTGCCCGAACCCAGCACCGTGAAGCCGTTCCCGCCCGTGGGCGAGGTGCTCAGGAAGCTGCTGCCCACCACCGACAGCATGGTGAGCACGCCGGCGTCGGGAGTGAGGCGTACGTTGTCGTCGAAGCTTTCGGCTACGGTGGTGTTCGTGATCGCGCTGCTCCCCACCAGCCGGCCAAACCGAAGCCCCGCCTCGCCCGCGGCGTCGCCGTTTCGGACCACCGTGCTGCCCTCGATGCGGAAGTCCGCTACGTCGTTCCCGTAGACGCCGTTGCCCGCGTTCTCCCGCACGTCCATGAACGACAGGATCACGTTGCGCGCAGATTCGAGGCGCACACCGTCGCTCGTCATCCCGCGGATGCTTCCGCCGCTTGCCGCGGCTCCGCTGCCGGTAACCTGCATGCCGTTCAACGAGCCGGTGTTGACCAGGACGATGCCGTGCGCGCCGCCCGTGGCCGAGACGCTCACGAACGACAGGCCCGCGGCGCCGATAGCGGCGTCCTGCACGTGCACGGCGGCACCACCCGTGCTGACGACGCTGTTCCCGGCACCCGTCACCGTCACGGTGCCGCCATTCGCCGCGTAAAAGCCCGCACCCGACGTGGTGGCGATCGCCAGCCCGCCGCCGCCGAACGAAACCTTCGCGCCCCCGTTGTTGGAAAGCAGCACACCCGGGTTCGCGCCGGTGGAGAGCGACTTGCTGGCGCCCGTGAAGGCGATGCTGCCGTCGACGTTGTTCTGCACGGCGATCCCCTGCCCTGTGGAGCCGATGGTGCCGCCGAAGACCAGGGCGCCGCCAGTGCGGCCGGTAACCGACACGGCAAGCGGCCCCGCGGCCGCAACGCTGCCGCCGTAGGAGAATGATCCCGCCCCCCCCATCACGTCTACCGCCGCGGCACCCGCACCGGTGATGGCTCCGCCGACGGCCGAGAACGATCCGCCCACCCCCACCAGGCGGATGCCCGAACCCGGACTGCCCGCTGACGAAAGCGACGTGAACGAGCCCGCCACGCTGCCGGCCGACAGGTCCAGCGCCGGGCCGCCCTGCGCCGTCACCGAGACGGCGGCGACAGTCAGCGTGCCGAAGCCGCTCCCCGCCATACCGGCGCCCGCGGCAGAAGCCACATCCAGGCCCTGCACCACGTTGTTGGCCGCCACCTGCACCGTCGTTCCCGACGCGCGGGTCACGGTGGGCGCGGCGCCGGCAGCGAGCAGGACCAGCGTCTGCCCGTTCAGCATCGCCGTCACGTCCGAGGCGACGCCCTGGCCGGTCAGCGATTGCCCGCTCTTCAGCGCGATGCCGCCGCCGTAGGCACCCGCGCCGGTACGCAGGAGGATCGTCTCGCCCGTGGCGGACGCGCCCTCCGCCCCCGACAGCGCGGTGAACGGCGAGGCGTCACGCCCGTCGCCCGCCCCCGCCGCCGCGTTGTCCACGTACCACACCCGGTACGCCGACACCATGGCGGCCGACGCACTCACCGACTCCTGGCCGTCAGTGACGGTGTAGGTAAAGCTGTCGGTCCCCGCGAACCCGGCGGCGCTCCGATAGGTGAAGCTGCCGTCGGCGTTCAGCACCACGCTTCCGCCGGCCGTCGTGGGATACGTTCCCGCCACCACGGACAGCGCATTCCCTTCGGCGTCCGTGTCGTTGGCCAGCACGCCGGGCGCGGCTACGGGTACCGTCACGTTGCCGATGGCCTGGAAGGTGTCGGGCGCCGCAACCGGCGGGGTGTTGGGGTTGAAGACGGTGAGCGTCGCGGACCCGGAGGCCGCACCCGAGGTGGCGGTGATCGTCGCCTGCCCCGTGGCCCGCCCCGTCGCTAGCCCGGAAGCGTCCACCGTGGCCACGGCCGTGGCCGAGCTGGACCAGGCTGCCGGCGCGCCGGGGATGGGGTTGCCGTGCAGGTCGGTCACCGTGGCGGTGAACTGCTGGGTGCCGCCCACCGCCACCGACGCCGTGGCCGGGCTCACCACCACACCGCCGGCGATCCCCGTCTCGATGCGGAACTTCACCGGCAGCGTCTGGCCGGCGATCACGGGAACGAACCGCGTCTGGTCGACGTCGTTCTTTTCCTTGCCGGTGCGGACCACGTCCACGTCGGCGTAGCCCAAGCGGAAGGTGCCCACGAACACCTGCACGCGGTAGAAGGCAGCCGGGTCCAGCGACTTGGGCGTGTTCCAGTTGGCGATGTAATGCTGCGCGGCCGCGTCCACGCGCACCGAGCCGGACCCGCTGCCGAACGAGTAGGATGCCACCATGGGGCCGCAGGCGGCTCCGGCCAGCTGGCAGATCTCGACGCGGGGCTGCAGCGCCGCATCGAAGGTGCCGGAGTAGGGAGCGGGCGGCGCCATTGGAGGCAGGAAATAGAAGCCGGGCACCGATCCGCCGTGGGCGCCGTCGGAGATTGCGCTCAGCGCCTCGTCCTGGGCGGTGGGCGCGGTCATGTCACCCGAACAGGCGGCGAGGGCGCACAGCAGCACCGCGCGGAAACCGTACTTGGATCGCAACATGGAAGCTCTATGTGGGAAAGCGGGCGAGTAGGCCAGACAACGCAGCTTCCACCGTCCTTTCGCTGGCGCGAGGGGAGCGGCAGTAGATCATGTCGTTTTCCGGCAGTCGATGGGTGGCGCCGGGCATGGGAAGGGGTCCGCGGGAACGGCTCGCCCGTGCTGCCACCTTGCCCGGCGGCAAGATAATGTGGCATGAACCGCGCCGGGCGAGGTGCCCGCCCCATGCCCACGGACAGAGCCGGCAAACCAGCGTGGCAAGGATCAGGAGCCTGCCTTGCTGGGACAAGGCTGACCCAGAAATGAGACGCTATGGGTACAACGCTGGCGGGAACAGAGACCTGGAGACGCCGATACACTACCCATCCTACCCGCGGCTGCGCCTGCGGAGGCACAGGCCCCAACGGCGCGGGGCGGTCAGCCGTTCCGGCCGAAGTCGCCGGCAGGCCAGGCGTAGGTGGCGTAGGAACGCTTGACACATGGGCTTGCGGCAGCCAAGTTGAAGGCTTGCCTGCCGCCACATCTACCGCGCGTTGCCGCCATCCCCGGCGAATCCGCTGTCAGAGAGTAGGCCCCAATCCGGTTCCTCCGGACCGGTGCACCTCCCCCCACCTCCCCCAGCCATCGCCATGATCATCCATCCTGGAGATCACGAACGCAGCGCGGAAGAAATCCGCGCCGCGAACCAGATTACGCGCCGCGAGGTGCTGCGCCGAGTCGCGTTCGGCACGGGCGCCCTTCTCGTCCCGGGGCTGCTCGCCGCGTGCGTCGACGAGAACTTCAACCCGCTGGGCACCGCCAAGGAAGACGACGAGGGCCAACGGGACGTCGGCCCCGCGAATGGCAGCGAGGCGTTCCTGTCGGAGATCAAGGTGGTTTCGTTCAACTTCCCGCCCAAGGGATGGGCGCTCTGCAACGGCCAGCTCCTGCCCATCAACCAGAACCAGGCGCTGTTCGCCTTGCTGGGCACCACCTACGGCGGGAACGGGCAGACCAATTTTGCGCTTCCCAACCTGCGGGGCCGGGTGCCCATTCACAGGGGCCACGGACATACCCTGGGCGAAGCGGCGGGAAGCACGAGCGTAACCGTCAACATCCAGCAGATGCCGCAGCATCTGCACGTGCTGCAGGCGTCGGCACTCGACGGAAACCTCCCGGTGCCGTCCGCTCCCCAGCCGAACCTCCTGGCCCGCGAAGTGGACCAGGTGTACGGACCCGCGGCCAACCTCAGCCCGCTCGCCGCCGGCACCGTGACCAGCGTCGGCGGAAGCCAGCCGCACAACAACATGATGCCCTACCTGGCGCTGAACTTCATCATCGCGCTCCAGGGCATCTTCCCGTCGCACAACTGAGGTCCGTTCTGCCGGACTCGTGGGCGGCGCCGGAACAGGCGCCGCCCGCCTGTTCCATTTCCCCACGAAGGAGGCACACATTTCCCGTGCAGCCACCCGCGCCCTGCGCGCCCTGGCGCTCGCGCTCGTCGCGCTGAGTGCCAGCGGCTGTTTTCGCGACCGGGCGGGCGACGCGCCCGAAGTCACCGCCGCCGAGCAAGCCGCGTTTGCGCCCCCGGCGGACAGCAGCCTTACCCCGGAACAGGTAGACCGCTACCTTCGCACGACGCTCGCGCAGGTCGAGCGGATCCGCGCCGAAGGGGCCGAGGCGCGCAAGCAGGCGGCCGCGCAGGCGGAGCGCGCGCGCGCCCGGCCCGCCACCGACTCCGGCCCGCGCCCCCGGTCGGCCAGGGCCCTATGGGGTGACTTCGTGGACGCGTCGTTCGTCCGAGCCGCCCGAAAGCTGGGGTATCAGCCCGCCGAGATGTGGTACGTCCGCGGCCGGATGTCGGCCGTCGGCGCGCACCTCACGGGCACGCGAATGGATGCGTCCCGGGGCCAGGCGGTCGGCCTCCTTCGCGAGCAGGCTGAAGCCATGCGTGGAACTCCGGGCGTTACGCAGGCGCAGATCGATGCCATGCTGAAGGCGGCGGAGCAGGCGGAGCGGCAGCCCGCACCGGGGGGGGCCCCGCCGCACCTGGTCCAGAACCTCGATGCTCTCCGCCGGGCGCGTCCCAACCTGAGCCCCGCCGCCTGGGTACGGGTCGCCGCCGTAGCATCCGCGACGGGACTGAGCGACCTGTCCAAGGCTTCGCAGGCCGACGCCGGACGGGCCCTGGACGGCATCGAGCAGCTCTACACGCACGCGCTGGAGAACCGCGAGCCGCCCGTGCGCTGAGCTCACCCACCCTGAAACGAAGAACGGGCGGCCCGCTGGGCCGCCCGTTCTCCGTTTTCCCGAGAGGTCAGGTGTAGACGGCCTCGAACCGCATTCCGAACGGGTCCGGCCCGATGGGCACCAGGAAGCAGTCGAACGGCTCCATCTCCGGATTTTCCACCCGGTAGATCTGCTGCTCCAGGCGCACGCCCGGCGGAGCATGAAACACCAGCGAAAACGGCATCCGGGTGCGGATCGGCGAGTCGTCGCTCGCGAGCCGCGTGATCTCGGAAAGGAGGATGGCTATGGGCTCCGATGCTTCGCCGACGACGTGGAATACCTCGCCGACGCGCGGAAGGAAACGATCGATGGTGAAGTCGTCGTACGTGCCCGGCTCAGCGCCGAGCCGGGGCACGGCAGCAACAGGTGCGGCAGTCGCCCTCTCGTTCCCTGTATCATTCCGGTCCTGCATGAGATGCTCCTGGATCTTGGTTTGCCCCCGCAGCGCGAATCGCGGACGCTGGCACGTGCGGCGACGAACGCCGAACCGGGGGCCCGCTCGCCATCTCGGTTGCTGGCACGAGGCTCACCCGGGGTGCCCCTCGGGCGGCCGCTCCATCAGCAGGTACACGCCCCGGTCGCCCGCCTGCGTGAACCCCAGCCGTTCGTACAGTCTGCGGGCCGGGTTGAAGATCTCGACATGGATGCTGAGCTTGCGCCCCGAGGCGTCCCCTTCGGCCATGAGCCGCCGCAGCAACCCGGTCCCGATCCCGCTTCCACGGTGCTCCGGGAGCAGGGCGATGTCGACGATGCGGATCTCGTCCGGCCACCGCGCAACGTACAGCCGCCCCGCGGCGCTCCCGTCCGCAAGTACGATGTCCCACGTGGTATCCTGGTAGTTCTCCTGCCAGTAGGCATGCTGGGCTTCGAACTGCTGGCGCACGAAGCTCGCCTTCTGTTGCGGCGTCCAGGGAACCTGCTTCAACTCCTCTTCGCGCGTGGTGGCGTATAGGTCGAGAAGAAAGGGCAGGTCGGCTTCGGTAATGGGGCGGAGGGTGATGTTCATGGCTGGTGTTGAGAGGCCGGGAAAACCGGTTCAATACAATCGTTCCCAACAAGGCGCAAAGGGGGCGGCCCGGCAGGCCACCCCCTTCGCCCGTCGCCCCGTGGCGCTCAGGGACGCTGGGGGAAGATCCCCTGCAGCGCAATGCAGAAGTTGAGCGTCAGGTACGGCTGCATGTTGTTGTGCGGCAAGCCGCCCCCCGCCGGAGGAAGCGCCTGGAACGCCATCTGGGTCAGGTTCGCCGCGGTGTTGCTCTGGTACGCGTTGGAGTACCGGGCGATCGCGTTGTTGGTGGGCAGCGGGTTGTCGCCCGGGCTGTTGGAGCCCATCAGCGTATGGGTGTGCACCGGGATCTCGGAGACGAGCAGGCTGATGCTCTCCACACCCGACATCTCGCCCAGGTCCCGCAACGAGAGCCCCTGTCCCTGTCCCGGCTGCATGGGCGCGGCGCCCTGAAGGTCGGGAAGCGCGAAGGTGCTCTTCCCGTCGCCGCCGTACACGGTTCCGAGAAGGGCGAACAACGCCGTGTTTTGCGAGATGGGCATCAGCTGCCCGTCGCAGAACGCCCACCCGGTGGGGGCGAAGTTGAACGGAAAGATGCGGATTTCCGCCACGAACTGGTCAGACATGTTCGCGCTCCTCAGGTTTGGCTCGGGAAAATCCCGAACAGCGAGATGATGAAGTTCAGGCAGAGGAACGGCTGCGTGTTCTCGTGCGGCTGGCTGCCCCCCACGGGCGTGATGGCGTTCGCGGCCATGGCTACCGTCGGATCGTCCTCGACGTACATGTCCTTGCCCGCCACCCGCGACTGGGCCACGGTGTTGCCCCCGGGGTCGGCCGAGCTCGCCAGCGTGGTGGAGCCCAGCAGCGGGTGCGTGTGGTTGGGGATCTGCTGCACGGACAGGGTTTCCTGCTCCGTTCCCGCCATCTCGCCGATCTGGTACGTGGTGCCGTCCGGCCCCGTGCCCATGTGCATGGGCACGCGGCTCGCCAGGTTGGGCAGGTTGAACGTTTCCTCCCCGTCCCCGCCGTACGTGGTGCCGATCAGCTGAAACAGTACTTCGTTCTCCGAGATGGGCAGCGGCTGGCCCTCGCAGAACATCCATCCCACCGGGGGAAAGTTTCCGGCGAACATCCGGATCTCCCCGACGTAAGGCTGCGCCATTTGTTGGCTCCGTTCAGTTGCGGGAGGGGAAGATGCCCTGGAGCGCGATGATGAAGTTCAACGTCAGGTAGGGCATCATGTTGTTGTGGGGCTGGCTTCCGCCCACGCTGGTGACCGTGCTGGCCGCCACCGGCGAAAGGTTGGCGGCGGGCCCGTACACCTGGTCTACCTCGCGCGCCAGCAGGTTTCCCTGGTTGTTGGCGAAGGGCACCGGCAGGTTTCCGTCGCTGGCCGAGGCATTCAGGAAATGGGAATGCGTCGGCAGCTGCTGAATCGTAACGGTGACGCCGGTGCTCCCCGCGGCTTCCCCGAGGATATGCCCGTTCCCCATGTGAATGGGCAAGCGGCCGCGCAGGTTGGGAAGTGCGAAGGTGGTCTGCCCGTTCCCGCCGTAGGTGGTGCCCAGAAGGGCGAACAGCGCCTGGTTCTGGTTGATGGGCAGGAACTGCCCGTTGCACAGCGCCCATCCCTTGGGTGGGAAGTTGAACGAGACGACCTTGATCTCGCTCAAGAACGGTTCCGACATAGATGCTCCTTTCAGAGCTTGCCAGGTGGGACTGCGGAACACCCCGGCGGGAGGTGCCGGGGCACAAGGGCCAAAACCGCACCCTCCGGTGCCGGACGGGCAGGCAGACCGTGGAGGTCTGCCTGCCCTTCCGTTTCAGGTTACGGCCATCGAGGCGCCCTAGAAGGCCGCCGTCTGGCAGGTGGCGCTGGTGTAGTTGACCACGGTTCCGGTCCCCGCGGTCACGACGGCTGACGTCGCGGTGTTGCGGGGAGAATCCAGGTAGTCGTTGATGCTCGTCGAGTTCGTCCCCACCCCGGCGAACGCGTCCAGTTGGAACACGGCCGAGTTCGCCTGGCGCGTGCGGATCCCCGCCGCACCCATGGAGCCGGTCGAGGTGTTCGCCGCCATGTTCAGGCAGGTCGTACGCGAGTCGCGCGAGGTGACGCGCACCCCTTCGAAGGGAGTGAACGGGTCTTCCGCCGGATTGAACGTGTTCGACGACACGATGAAGTCGCTCCGCCCCGTTCCCAGGCGGTTCTCGATAATCATCGGGTACATCAGGGTATTCTGCACCAGGTTGTTCTGGATGGTGATGGCCGCCTGCGCGCCACCCCGGATGTCGACGCCGATCCCGTTTCCGTTGGTGGTGCCGCTGCCCGCCGTACCAGTTCCGATCACGTTGTTGGAAATGTTTCCGTTCGCCTTGGTCGTTCCCGTCGACGCGGCGTCGGAGATCACGTTCACCGCGGCGGTGCGGTGGTTCACCAGCGTGTCGTGCTGGAACGTGAAGGTGCCGTTGCCGCCACCGATGCCGTGGTCCAGCCCGATGTTGTTGCCGCTGAACTTCGTGAACTTCACCGAAACGTTGTACGTGGCCGTATTCGCGAACGAGGTCAGGAATCCGGCCGTCTGGTTGCCCGACACCACCGAACTGTCGACCACTGCGGTGACCGACGCGTCGTTGATCGCCACCACCGCGAAGCCGTTGCCCCCCGTGCCCACCGGGTTGGGACCCAGCGTGCTCTTCACTACCCGCAGGGTGCCCTGCGCGCCGCCGTTGGCCTCCCAGCGAACGCCGTCACCGTTGGTGCCGCTCACCGTGGTGCTGCGGATGGTGTTGCTGCCCAGCAGTGTGTTGAAGAACAGCCCCGACTCGTTGGTGCCCGTTGGATGGTCGGCGTCGTTGTTGGTCACCTGCGACCCGGTCAGCGTGAAGTTCGTCAGCTGGTCGCCGAAAACGCCGCTGCCGTTATTGGCGGTGACCAGCATCGATGCGAGCGAAACGTTGGTCGCGGTCGCCAAGTGAATGCCGTTTCCGCTCATCGACTGGATGGTGCCACCCGAAGAGGCCGTTCCCGTGCCGAGTACGGCGAAGCTGCCGTTGGTTCCGGCCAGCCGGATGCCGTTCGTGCTGCTGGTCGCGGTAACGCTCGTGAGCGAGATCGCCAGCGGCTGCGTGCCGGCGGAGGGCGCAATGTTCACCGCGGCGCCGCTCGCCGCGTTGAGGGTGCCGCTGCTGATGGACAGCGTTCCCGATCCCGCGGCCGACGTCATCGCCAGCGCCGTGGACGATTGCGTGAAGATGCTCACAGCGCCCAGGCTGATGTTGCCGGACCCCATCTGCAGGGCGAGGGGCGTGAAGGTGTAGCGTGCGCCGCTGTTACCCAGCGTCAGGCCGGCGAAAGTGACACTGCCCGCGTTGGTCACCATCCGCACACCCCCGGAGGTGTTCGGCGCCGAAACGGTAGCAAACGTGTACGACCCGCCCGTGGTGTTCGAGATGTCCACCGCCTGCGTGGCCGTCGAGGCCGAGGTCAGCGTGGGAGCCGTCCACGTAGCCACTGCGTTGCCGCCCGACACGTTCAGCGCGTCGCCGTTGGCCGAGCCGGTCATCGTGCCCCCGCCGACCGTGTAGGTACCGCCGACCGAAGCCAGCGACACTGCGTGCGTCGCGGCGCCCGTGCCCGAGGCGTTGATGCTGGCGATGGTTCCGTTCAGCGTACCGGTGTTCAGGTTCAGCGCGCCGGGGCCGCCGGTGGCGGATACCGACGTGCTGCCGATCGTCAGCGTTCCAAAGGTGGTGCCGGTGATCACTGCGCCAGTGCCCGCGGTGCGGCTGAGCGTCATCCCGGAGAGATTCACCCCGGTGGTGAGGCTCGACAGGTTGGCCAGTGACACGCCCGCACCGGTGGTGCCCTGGATGGTTCCGCCGTTCACCTGCACACCCGGGCCGGCGGTCAGGTTCGACAGCAGGATGCCGTTCACCGCGCCGTTGGCCGACACGCTGGCCAGGTTCACGCCGCTGGCGCCGGTCGCCACCGACGACAGTGAAAGCGCCGTTCCCGACGTCGTCGCGATCGTGTTGTTGGCTCCCGTCACCTGCACCGTGCCGCCGCCGCTGGCGGTGAAGCCCGCGCCGGTGGTGGTGGTGATGCCCAGATTGCCGCCACTGAAGACGAGGGTCGAGCCCGTGTTGTTCGTCGCAGTGACCGCGGGGTTAACCGTGGTGTTCAGCACCTTGCTGGCGCCGCTGAAGGTGATGGTGCCGCCGGTGTTGTTCTGCACCAGGATGCCGTTGGTCCCGCTGATGGCGCCCGACGCGGTCACCGACCCGCCGCTGACGCCCTCCACGTGCACCGCAAGCCCCGTGGCGCTCGACGTGACGCTGCCGGCGTACGACACGTTCGTGCTGGCGCTGCCGTTCTGCACCCGCAGGGCGATGCCCGACGCGTTGGCGATGCTCGCCCCGGCGCCGAAGCTGATGGCGCCGTTCGAGCCGCTCACCACGTCCACGCCGGCGTCGCCGCCGTTGAGCGTGGTGGTGCCGTTGAAGGCCACCGTGCCGTCCGCGTTGCTGAGCGAGATGCCCGTTCCGGCGGTCGCCGAGAGCGTACCCGTGTTGAAGGTGACGCTGCCGGCGGGCTGCTCGCCGATGTCCACCAGCAGCCCCGCGTTGCCCTTGGTCAGGTTGCCGCTGTAGGTCACCGTCGGCGAGCTGCCGTACACGGTGAAGGCCGAGCCGGTGGGGTTGGTGACGCTCGCGCCCGTGCCGAAGGTGAAGCTGCCCGTCGACGAGTTGGTGATGTCGATGGCCGCGTCACCGCCGTTGAGGGTCGTGGTGCCGTTGAAGGCGTACGTGCCCACCGCGTTGTTGAACTGCAGGCCGGTGCCGTTGGTGGCGCCCACCGTGCCCGTGTTGAAGGTCAGCGCGCCGTTGTGGCTGCCGCTTACCGCCACCAGCGGGGCGTTGTTCGCCTGCGAGATGGAGCCCGAGAGGGTGGCGCTCACCGAGCCGCCGGCCACCGCGAACGCCGTCGAAGCGGCGCCCGTGATGCTGCCCGCGGCGGCGGTGAAGGAACCGCCCGTGCTGGTCAGGATCACGCCGTTGCTGGCGCTGCTGGCGGAGCCCAGCGAGCTGAACCCGCCGTTCAGGGTGCCGGTGGCCAGGCTGAGCGCCGGTCCGCCGGTGGTGGCCACCGAAACGCCCGTCACCCGCAGCGTCCCGAAGCCGGAGCCGAAGATGCCCGCGGTACCGGCGTTGCCGCCGCCCACCGCCATGAACTTCAGGCTCACGCTGTCGGCGCCCGTCATGCTCGACAGGCTCACCGCGTGGCTGGTGGTGTTCTGAACCGTGCCGCCCGAGCCGCCGTTGCTCCCGTCGCCGGTCACCTGCAGCCCCGCGCCGGTGACGCTGGCCAGGGCGATGCCGTTCGCGGCGCCGTTGGCCGACACCGACAGGAAGTTCACGCCGCTGGCGCCGGTGCCCACGCCATTCAGGGTGACGGCGGTGCCGGTGGTGCTCTCGACGGTGTTGTTGGCGCCGGTCACGCTCACCGTGCCGCCGCCGCTGGCGGTGAAGCCCGCGCCCGAGGTGGTGGTCACGTCCAGGCCGCCGCCGCCGAACGTCACCGCCGCGCCCGTGTTGCTGGTCAGCGACACGCCCGCGTTGGAGCCGGTGGTGATGGTCTTCGACGCGCCCGTGAACGAGATGGTGCCGCCCGTGTTGCTCCCCACGCTCACGCCCGAACCGGTGAGGCTCAGCGCGCCGGAGAAGCCGACCGTGCCGCCCGAGATGCCGCTCACCGAGATGCCGCCGGCGCTGTCGGTGACGTCGCCGGAAACGGCGAGCGCGCCGCCGGTGCGGCCCGAGATGGAAGCCGCCAGCCCCGACCCGTTGGTGATGGAACCGCCGTAGGTGATGTCGGCCGAGCCGCCGGAGACGTGGAACGCCGTGCCCACCGAGCTGGCGATGGCGCCGCCGGTGGCCGCCAGGGAGCCGGTGACATCCGTCAGGCTCAACCCCGTCGTGGTGCTGCCCGTGGAGGAAAGCACGTCGAAGATGGCGTCGAGCGCGCCGGTGCTCAGCAGCAGCGCCGGGCCCGCCGGGTTCACGCCCGTCTCGCGCACGAACAGCGTTCCGAAGCTGGTGCCCGAGATGGCTGCGCCGGCCGCCGCCGTGATGCCCACGCCGCGGATGACGTTGTTGGTGCCCAGGGTGATGGTGGCGCCCGGTCCCGTGTTGGTCAGCGCGGGGGCCGCGCCGCCAGCCGCCAGGACGGTGATGGCCGCGCCATTGTACGTGCCGCGCGAGACGGCCTGGCTGGTGCCCCCGCCGATGATGGCCTGGCCGGCTTCCAGCGTCACCGCGCCGTTGAGCTGCTGCACGCCGTTGGCGAACACGATGATGGTATCGCCCGCCACGGCCGAGTCCTGCGCCGCGGCCAGCGTTCCGAAGGGCGAGGCATCGCGCCCGTCACCGCCGGAGCCCTGCTTCACGAACCAGAACGGGCTGTTCTCCACCCGTACCACGGCCTTGCCCGGCAGGGTGCGCGCGCCGTCGGTGACGGTGTAGCGAATGGTGTCGAGGCCGGCGTAGCCGGGCTTGCTCAGGTAGGTGAAGCTGCCGTTCGCCGCGATCGTCGCGGTGCCGCCCCGGTCGGTGCTCACCGTGCCGGCGCTCACCGTCAGCTTCTCGTCGGTTCCGTCGTTGGCCACCATCCCGTGGGCGCTGTCCACCGGCATGGTGACGTTGGAAACGGCGCTGATGCTGTCCAGGTTCAGAACCGGCGCGTTGTTCACGGTCACCAGGATCGAGTCCCTGCGCACCGAGTTCGCCTGGCTCTCGGCCTTGATCCAGGCCGTGCCCTGTGCAACCCCCTGGATCTGCGCCGTGGAGTCGGAGGTCTCGGTCACCGTGACCACGCCCGTGTTGCTGGACGACCAGTTCACGTTGTCGGCGAGCCCGCGGCCCACCACGTCGAACACGCTGTCGGCGAGCACGGCCGTCTCGCCGACGTTCAGCAGCGCCGAGTTGGGCGTGATGTCCACCCACCCCTGCGGGTACTTCACCCGGGCCGAGACGTAGACCTTGAAGTTGAACTGCGGAGCCCCGTTGAGCGCGAGCTTCCACTGCTTGGCCTCGGAAACCTCGTTGGGCTCCAGGGCGCCGGCGTACTGGTAGTACGGCTTGTTCCCCGAAATGAAGACCTCGGAGCCGGACGCCCCCGCCACGACGACAGGGCCCCCGCCGCCGACGGCGTTGGGGCCCGCGTGGAAGAAGACGCGCACGCCCTCCGCGTTCGCCGATCCGTCGTCGTTCACACCGAGCGCCTGCGGAAGCAGGTTCTGCACGGTGGCATTGAAGACGAAGGTGTCGGCTACGACCGCCATCCCCGTGGAGACCAGCTTCACGAACATGTCCTGTCCGCCCACGATCAGCCCCGAGGCCGCGCCCGTGCCGGGCTGCGCCGAGGTGCACGTGACGGAGCGCGAGCTCACGGTGACGGTGCAGTCCAGTGCCTGGAGGACGTCGGAGGGCTCGGGAATCGGCGGCTTGCGGCCGTCAGGACCCAGCGGGTCGCCCGCGTCGCTGCAGGATACGGCGGCCAGAAGGCCCGCCAGGAACAGAGCGCGTCTACGCAAGGACATGTGACCGGCTCCGGCCGAGATGAAGGAAGAACGAAGAGGAGAGACGAATCCGACCGACCAGGACGGCGAGGGGTATGCCCTGCCAGGGGGGTAGTCAGAAGAGCGCGCGAGGGGCCGAAAGCCCCCACTGCGCGTCAGGCGGTCCCGCGAAGCGGTCCACTGAGACGTACCAATGTCTCACATTGGGGAACCGGCGTCAAGAGTAAGCGCACCAGCGACATGGCACGGCGCGCGGGTAGCGCCGCCGCCCCGCCCAGGCAACGCGCCACCCGCGCCAAAATACTCCGTTCGACGGAAATCGGCGCGGCCGGCCAGCCGCGCGTGCGGGTCATCCCGGGGGGACTCGCCCCAGCACCGCCCCGATGCGCTCGGCCGCCTGCGCCAGGCGCGACTCGGGCTCGATCAGGGCGAAACGCACGTGGCCCTCGCCCTCGGGCCCGAAGCCCAGCCCCGGCGACACCACCACGCCGGCCTCGCGCAGCAGCAGGCGGGCGAACTCGATGGAGCCCATCTCCCGGAACGCGTTTGGGATGGGCGACCACACGAACATGGTGGCCGCGGGCACGGGAACCGGCCAGCCGGCGGCGTTCAGCCCGGCCACCAGGGCATCGGCGCGGCGCCGGTACACCTCGCGCGTTTCCGCCACGCACTCCTGCCCGGCGCGCAGGGCGTGCGCGGCGGCGATCTGGATGGGCTCGAAGATCCCGTAGTCCAGGTAGCTCTTGATCCGCGTCAGCGCCCCCACCATGGCCGGGTTGCCCACGCAGAACCCCACCCGCCAGCCCGCCATGCAGTACGACTTGGACATGGAAAAGAACTCCACGCCGATCTCCCGCGCCCCCGGGACGGCGAGCAGGCTGGGCGGCTCGGCGCCGAAGCCGAAGTCGGCGTAGGCAAAGTCGTGCACCAGCAGCAGGCGGTTGCGGCGGCACACCTCCACCGCCTTCTCGAAGAACCCGGGCGGCGCCTGCAGCGTGGTTGGATTGTTGGGGAACGACAGCACCAGCAGCTTCGGCGCGGGTGATACGGTGCGGCAGGCCTCCTCCACGCCGGCCAGCAGGGCGTCGCCATCCACGAACCCGTCCGCCCCGGCCACCAGCGGCAGCCCGTGCACGCGCCCGCCGGCGAACAGCACCGAGTAGCGGTGGATGGGGTACGCCGGCGAGGGAACGATCACCGTGTCGCCGTCGCCCAGCAGGGCCAGCATCAGGTGGGCAATCCCCTCCTTGGCGCCGATGGTGACCACCACCTCCGTCTCCGGATCCACCGTCACGCCGTACCGCCGGGCGTAGTGCTCGGCCATCCCCTCGCGCAGGCCGTAGATGCCGCGCGATGCGCTGTAGCGGTGGTGCTTGGGCTTGCGCGCGTGCTCCACCAGCTCGTCGACGATGTGCCCGGGGGTGCCCAGGTCGGGGTTGCCCATCCCCAGGTCGATGACGTCCTCGCCCGCGGCGATGCGTTCCATCTTTTCGGCGTTGATCGCCGCGAACACGTACGCGGGAAGGCTGCCGATGCGGGGAAAGTCGGCGCTGGAGGTCGGGGGCCAGGGCGAGGGCTGCGCGGTCATGCGTTCTTGGAGCGACGGGTGATCCGGAGGCAGAGCCATCCTGCCGAAACCGCCCCCGCCCATGCACGAACCTCGCCCGCGTGCGGGTGCTCGCATCCGATGCGGACATGCGGCCCATCGTGAGGTGGGCGGAAAAGAAGAACCGCCCCGGCATCACTGCCGGGGCGGTTCCCGTATCCTGCGTGCGGCGAAGCCAGGCGTCAGTCGCCGGCCTCGAGCTCCACGACGGCTTCCACGGGCTCCGCCAGGAAGGGGAGCACCGCGACCGACTTGCGCTTCTTGTCCTTGCGGACGAACTGCACCTGGCCGTCGACGAGCGCGAACAGCGTGTCGTCGCTGCCGATGCCCACGTTGGCGCCCGGATGGAAGCGGGTGCCGCGCTGGCGCACCAGGATGTTGCCGGCGAGAACCTTCTCGCCACCGAAGCGCTTGACCCCCAGCCGCTGCGCGTTCGAGTCGCGCCCGTTGCGGGTCGAGCCGCCGCCCTTCTTATGTGCCATGGCTGCTCTCTCCTGTTAGCCGAGGTTGATCTCGTTGACGCGAACCTCAGTGAACTTCTGCCGGTGCCCCTGCTTGCGCCGGTAGTTCTTGCGCCGCTTGTGCTTGAAGATGATGATCTTCTCGCCCTTGCCGTGCCGTACGACCTCGGCCGTCACCGACGCACCGCTCACGCCCGGCGCGCCGATCTTGATCGAGTCGCCGTCGGCGCCCAGGAGCACGTCGTCGAAGCGAAGGCTTTCGCCCGGCTCGATGGCGACGGAGGGAATGCGAAGCGTCTTGCCCGGCTCGGCACGGAACTGCTTGCCGCCGGTGCGGATGATGGCGTACATGTCGTTGGAACCCCGTTGCACGGACTTGGCCCGTTCTCCAAAAAACAACACAAGACGAGCAATATCGCCCCAAACACCCCGTGTGTCAAGGCGTGCCGGGCCGGGACTTGCCGGCCCGCGGCGGGTCAGAAGGGCACCGCGAAAGGCCGCAGCACCGGCGTGGCGCTGGCGCCCCCGCTCAGGATCAGCCCGCCCGCGCCCCCGGCGGGGTTCACCCAGCGCAGCTCGTTGCCGGTGGCGGTGTAGGCCAGGTACACGATGCGGCCGTCCGGCGTCCAGGTGCCCGACGCGTCGCTTCCCGCGCGGTCGGTCAGGCGGGTGACGGCGCCGCCGGCCAGCGTCAGCACGAACAGCTCGGCGTTCCCCGGCGCGTTCGACGAGTAGGAAAGGAACTTCCCGTCGGGGCTGAACGCGGGGGTCACCTCGGCGCTTTCGCCCCCGCGCAGCAGCGAGGGCATGGCCCCGGGCGCCGCCAGGTCGAAGACGTCGGCGGTGCCGTTGGGCGTTCCCACCAGGGCCAGGCGGTCCGCCCCGGGAAACCAGGCCGGCGACGCCTCGGGCGCGCCGCCGAACCCGAAGCTGCTCGAGGCGGCCCGCGTGGCGCCGGTGCCGTTGGCCGCGGCCACGAACACCTTGGAGACGCCGCTGGCGTCGTAGGAGTAGGCCAGGCGCGTTCCCTCGCGGTTCAGGGCGGGCTCGGTCTCGAATGCGGCCGTGGTGGTCAGCCGCGTTTCGGCCCCGCCCACCAGCGGCATGGAGTACAGCTCGGCGTTGCCGTTGCGGAAGCTGGTGAACACCACCGTTCCGCCGCCGGAGGTGGGGTTCATGTCCTCGGCGGCGTGGGTCGTCATCCGCACCAGGTCGCTGCCGTCGAGGGCTACCCGGTACAGGTCGCGGTTGCCGGCCACCACGCGGTCGAACAGCACCACGGGCATCTTCGCGGCCTGCACGTACACCCGGAAGGTGAACGCCGTCACCTTCTTCGCCACGGTGAACTCCCAGCGCTGCGACGCGGTCTCGTTCAGGGCGAGCACCTGGCCGTACTGGAAGAACGCCTGCTGCTTGCCTTCCACCGTGCGCGCCTGGCCGTTGCGCGCGTCCACCGCCCCGGTGCCCGCCGAGGCGTCGGGACCCGCGGCCAGGTACACCTGGATGCCCTCGGCGGGGGAGCCGCCGGTGGTGCCCAGCTTGAAGACGAGCAGGTTCTTCACCGACGCGTCGAAGCCGAAGACTCCGCCGGACGAGGCGACGTTGGCGGCGGCAAACTGCACGTGGGCCGCCGCGCCCGACACCGGGGAGCAGGAAACGCTCGCGCCCGCCACGTTGGCGGTGCAGTCCAGCGCCGCCAGGGCGTCGGAGGGAACGGCGAAGGTGGGCTTGGCGGGCACCTCGGGATCGGGGCCGACGCCGTCCTTGCAGGCCGCGGCCAGCAGCAGGGCCACGGCCGCGCCGAACGGCGAAAGGCGGCGGAAGAACGTGAGTGCCACGGGAAACCTCGCGAGGAAGGGTCGGGCCAGCCGCGCGGAAACGGGGGCGGCCGGGCTGGGGAACGCACGCGCCGCGGCCCGCGGGACGGGCGGCGGCACGGCGACGAATCTAACGGCGCGCGCCCGGAGGCGGAATGCCCACGGGCGCTACCTGCCTGCGCGGCTTGCGCTTAGCCCAGGTTGAAGCGCTGCGACACGTCCTGCTGGGTGGCCGTGGCCATCAGCTTGATCTCGTCTGGGTGCAGCAGCGGGTCGTCGCGCATGGCCAGCGTCATCTTCAGCGAGCCTTCGAGCGTGCGCAGGAACCGGGGCTCCTGCTCCAGCACGAAGAGCGCGACCTCGGGGTGAACGCGCACGGTCAGCTGGCGCTCCTTCCCCTCGGCGGCGGCGCGGCGGATGGCCCGCTCGATCCGGCGTACCACCGTTTCGGGGGTAAAGATCCGCCCCGTGCCGCCGCAGGTGGGGCAGGCCGCCGTCTGCGTGTGGTAGAGCGAGGGGCGCACCCGCTGGCGCGTCATCTCGATCAGCCCCAGCTCGCTCACCTGGAATGCCTTGGTGCGCGCCCGGTCGCGCGAAAGGCACTGCCGCAGCTCCTGCAGCACCTTCTCGCGGTTGGCCTTTGACTCCATGTCGATGAAGTCGCAGACGATGATGCCGCCCACGTCGCGCAGCCGCAGCTGCCGGGCGATCTCGCGCGCCGCGTCGACGTTGGTCTTCAGGATGGTTTTTTCGGGGTCCTTCTTTCCCGTGTACCGCCCCGTGTTGACGTCGATGCTGACCAGCGCCTCGGTGGGCTCCACGATGATGTAGCCGCCCGAGGGCAGGTTCACCCGGCGCTGAAAGGCGTCGCGGATCTCGCGTTCCAGGTCGTACGCGTCGAAGAGGGGCTTGGCGTCGTCGTACAGGTGCACGCGATCCACCAGCGACGGGTCCACCTGCTCCAGGTAGGCGCGGATCTCGTCGAAGGCGGTCTTCGTGTCCACCGTCAGCGAGTCGACCTTCTGCGAGAACAGGTCGCGGATGATCCCCGCCGTGAGCTTGGCCTCGCGGTGGATGGCCGTGGGTCCGCGCGCCTTGGCCGCCTTCTTTTTGATCTGCGCCCAGGTGCCCATCAGGGTCTGCAGGTCGCGCTGGAAGGTTTCGCGCGTCAGCTCCTCGCCCACGGTGCGCACGATGATTCCGCCCGACTTTTCGGGAAGGATCTCCTTGGCCAGCGCGCGCAGCCGCGCCCGCTCCTCGCGGTCCTCGATCTTGCGCGACACGCCCACGTGCGACGAGCCGGGCATGTACACCAGGAAGCGGCCGGGGAGGGAGATGTGCGCGGTGACGCGCGGGCCCTTGGTGCTGATGGGCTCCTTGCTCACCTGCACCACCAGGTCCTGCCCCTTCTTCAGGATGTCCTGGATGGGCGGGTACTTGCGCGAGCGCCGTCCGCCCCCGCCGTTCCCGCCGTCGCCCTCGTCCGCCGCCGCCTCGTCGCCCCCCGGCTCGTCGTCCTCGGCCTCGTCGTCGTCCTCGAGCGCCACGTCCGACACGTGAAGGAACGCCGCCTTCTCGGTGCCGATGTCGACGAACGCGGCCTGGATGCCGGGAAGCACGGCCTCGACCCGCCCCTTGTACACGTCGCCCACCATGCGAGCCGCGTCCGGACGGTCCACCATCAGCTCGACGAGCACGTCGTCCTCGAGGATGGCGACTCGCGTTTCGCGGGCCGTGGCGTTGATCAGGATCTCGCGCTTCATGCGGCCCTCGCGAGGCGAAGGCACGGCCGGGCGAGACCCGTACGGGGGGGCGGGGAGCCGCGAAGGGCGCGGGCGCGCCCATCGTTCCGCCTGTGGATGTGCATCGGTCCTCTGCAAAGGGCCGCGCCGCGAAGGTGCCGCGGCGGCGGCCCGCCGGTCAGTGGGAGAGCTCGCGGAGAAGGCCCCGGGCGATCACCATCCGCTGGATTTCGCTGGTCCCCTCGCCGATCTCGCAGATCTTGGCGTCGCGCATCATGCGCTCCACCGGGTATTCCTTGGTGTAGCCGTATCCGCCGTGGATTTGCACCGCCCTGGTGGTGGTGCGCATGGCGCATTCGCTGGCGAACAGCTTGGCCATCGACGCCTCGCGGGTGTACGGCTTTCCCTGCTCCTTGAGCCAGGCCGCGTGGTAGACGAGGTGCTTGGCCGCCTCGATCTCCGTCGCCATGTCGGCCAGCATGAACTGGATGCCCTGGAACTCGGCGATGGGCTTGCCGAACTGGTGCCGCTCGGCCGCGTACTTCACCGACTGCTCGTACGCGCCCTCGGCGATCCCCAGCGAAAGCGCGCCGATGCCGATGCGGCCGGCGTCGAGCGTCTTCATGAAGTTGATGAAGCCCATTCCCACCTCGCCCAGCACGTTCTCGTCAGGGACGAAGGCGTTCTCGAACACCAGCTCGCGGGTATCGGAGGCGCGCCACCCCATCTTGTCTTCCTTCTTTCCCGCGCGCACGCCCTCGATGAAGGCCAGCTCGTCGCTGTGCCCCACCCCCACCTCGCGCGCCCGCTCCAGGTCGGTCGTCGGCTTGGTGACGATGAACGAGGTGATCCCCTTGGTGCCCTTGTCGCGGTCCGTCACCGCCGTGGCCACGAAGATCTCGCCGACCCCCGCGTGGGTGATGAAGATCTTGCTGCCGTTCAGGATCCACCCGCCGTCGGCCTTCACGGCCGTGGTCTGGGTGCCCCCCGCGTCGCTGCCGGCGCCCGGCTCGGTGAGCCCGAAGCCGCCGAGCACCTTGCCCGAGGCCAGGTGCGAGACGAAGCGCTGCTTCTGCTCCTCGGTCCCGAAGTTCATGATGGGCGAGGTGCCCAGCGTGGTGTGCGCCGAGATGGTGATGGCGTGCGACGCGTCGACCTTGGCGAGCTCGTGGATGGCGATCATGTAGGCGATGCCGTCCATCCCCGCCCCGCCGATCTCCTCGGGCCAGGGCACGCCCAGCAGGCCCAGCTCCGACATCTTGGCGACGTTCTCCCAGGGAAACTCCGACGCCTGGTCCAGCTCCCCCGCGACGGGCGCGATTTCGTTCTGGGCGAACTCGCGCACCATGTCGCGGATCATCAGGTGGTTCTCGTCGAAGTACCGTTCCATGGGTGGTTCCGCAGCCCCGCGATGCAGTCGTTTGTCGTTGTGGGACGCGGAATTCCGCGCCCGGACCCTTGTGCTAAACCGGGGGAATGTAGCAGCGAAAGTGAGGTTGGGAAAGGTGGCCCCGGGGGAGCGGAGCGGGGCCGGGAACTGAGCGCCGCTCAGTCGCCGCGCAGGATTTCCAGGAAGGCCGACCCGTACTTCTGCATCTTTCCCGGCCCCACCCCGGGCACGGCCAGCATCTCCGTTTCGCTGCGCGGATGGCGCCTGGCGATCTCCACCAGCGTGCGGTCGGCGAAGACGCAGAAGGCGGGCACCTCCTCTTCGCGGGCCAGCGACGTCCGCAACTCCCGCAGTTTCGCGTACAGCTGCCTCTGCTCGGCGCTGGGCGGCGCGGCCGCCGCCGTCCCCGCCGGCGCGGCGCGCTCGAAGGCGTCGC
>NZ_DATBNB010000692.1 GCF_036554565.1 Longimicrobium sp.
CCCCGCGAACACGCGCAGCGGATAATTGGAAAGCAGCGCGACGATGGTGCCCACCAGGTACATGGTGGTGGCGGCCGCGAACGGAGTCAGCCACAGCCAGGGGTGCCCGGCCAGCGTGAGGTCGCGGATGCGCGAGCCCGGCGGCAGGCCGCGCAGCAGCATCGCCTCCCACGCTTCGTTGATCACGATGTTTCCGCTGCTCACGACCGCCACGCCCATCGCCCATACGACGTAGACGGCCACCAGCGCCATCAGCCAGGCCCAGCCGCTCCACACGCGGAGCAGCGTGTGGCGGGCGCGGTCCACGGGCAGGCTCCACAGGTACGCGCGGCGCGACGGCTCGTCGTGCTTCCACACCGCGAGGGGTGAAAAGATGCTGAGGATCACCACCGGCCACGTCATGTCGGCCACGCTGTAGTCGGCGCCACCCGTTTCGCGCGGCGCGACCACCGCCATCACCACCAGCAGCAGCACCAGCACGGCGCCGATCTCCAGCCGCACCGACTGGCCCACGGTGCGCAGGGCCTCGCGCGCCACGGCGCCCCGGGCGGGCACGGGCGACAGCGGGTGGACGGGCGCGGCGTTCAGGGTCGATTCCATGGTCAGCGCTCCTGGTGGCGGTAGGCGGCCAGCAGGGTGGCCGCCAGCCCGGTGCCCGTCCACAGCAGCACCGACGAGACCCACGCACCGAAGACGGGCACGTCGCGGATCGCCTGGCCGGCCGGGAGCGGCTCGTTGAAGCGGAACACGATGCCCGTGGCGTGCGTCATCAGGCCGTATCGCCCCACCACGACGTACCGGAACAGCTCGTCGGCCATGTGCCCCACGGTGCCTCCCGCGGCCTCTGCCATCGCGATGGTGACCACGAAGGTGAACGCCACCCCGGCGTACACGCGCAGGGGATGGTCCATCAGCAGGGCCACCGCGCTGCCCACGAAGTAGCCGGTAGACGCCGCCACGAAGGGAACCACCCACACCCAGGGGTTTCCGCCCAGCGTCATGTCGCGCAGCACGGTGCCGGGGGGCTGGCCGCGCAGCAGCGCGGTTTCCCAGTCGGAGTTGAGGACGATGTGCCCGCCCGTGAGCAGCGGAATGCTGAGGGCCCACACCACGTAGACGGCCACCAGCCCCATCAGCCAGGCCCACCCGCTCGCGGCCTTCATCAGCGTGTGGCGGAACCGGTCTACCGGCATGCTCCACAGGTACCCGCGGCGCGACGGCTCATCGGCCTTCCACACCGCCAGCGGGGCGAAGAGCCCCAGCACCAGGATGGGCCAGGTCATGTCGGCCACGTCGTAGTCGGCGCCGCCGGGGGACGCCACCGGCTCGAAGAACAGGATCACCGCCGCCAGTCCCAGCAGCAGCAGCAGGAGGGCGCCCATCTCCAGCCGCACCGACTCGCCCACGGCGCGCAGGGTCTCGCGCAGCACGGCGGCGCGGGCCGGGAGCGGATGCAGCGTTTCGGCCGCGCCGGTCATGCCCGTTCCCTGCGGCTGAGGAGGGCGATGGCGGCGTCGGCCAGGGTGAGCGGGGCGGCGTCTCGCACGGTGGCGCCGGCGCTGGTGAGCTGCTGCACCACCTCGCGCTCCTCGCCCCAGATGCTCCACTGGATCTCGCGCCCGAAGCTGCCCTTGCGCAGCACCGCGCCGTTCAGCCCCGGCGCGCCCGCCCAGCCGTCGGGCACCTCGGCGTGGTAGCGGCGCAGCTTGCGGTGAAGCTCGTCGCGCGGCACCTGCATCATCAGCTTGCCGTCGCGCATCGCCCCCACGTGGTCGGCCAGCCGGTCGACGTCGTGCACCTGGTGCGTGCTGATGACCACCGTCGTCGGCGATTCGGTGATGTGGTCCGTCAGCAGCCCCAGCGTCTCGTCGAGCATCACCGGGTCCAGCCCGTCCGTGGGCTCGTCGAGCACCAGCAGACGGGGGCGATGCGCCAGCGCCATCGTCAGGTGCACGCGGCGCCCCTGGCCCTTGGACAGGCTGCCGAACTTGCGGTCCATCTTCAACCCGAAGACCTCCGCCAGCCGCGCCGCATAGTCGGCGTCCCAGGTGGGATAGAAGGTGGCGTGGTGCTGCAGGAGCCGCCCCACGCGCATCCACCCGTAGCCCCAGTCGTGGCGCTCGGGAACGTAGCCGATCTGCGCCCGCACCTCCGGGCCGCGCGCGCGCGGGTCCAGCCCGAACACCTCGGCCGTTCCCGCGTCGGTGCGCACCAGGTCCATCAGCACCTTGAAGGTGGTGCTCTTGCCGGCGCCGTTGGGGCCCACCAGCACGTACACGGCGCCCTCGGGCACCTGCAGGTTCACGCCGTCCAGGGCGGTCTCGCGCCCGAAGCGCTTGGCCAAGCCGTGGGTCCGCACGGCCAGGGACCCGCTGGAAAGGTCGGTGGGAAGCACGGGGCTCATGGTTGTTCTGCCAGGGTGTGAGGGTCGCGCGACCCGGCGGCTTCGCGGATGGCGTCGATCAGTTCTTCGGCGCTCACGCCGTTGCGGTGGGCCTCCACCAGCGCCCGCTCGGCCACGCCCGCGGCCAGGGCGCGGCGCTCGGTGCCGTTCGTCCCCGCCGCGGCCACGAAGGTGCCCTGGCCGCGGCGCACGTAGGCCACGCCCGCGCGCTCCAGCTCGCGGTAGGCCTGGGCCACGGTGTTGGGGTTCACGCGCAGGTCCGAGGCGAGCTGGCGCACGGACGGAAGCGGGTCTTCGGGACGGAGCGTCCCCAGCACGATCGCGCGCCGCACCTCGTCCATGATCTGGACGTAGATGGGCCGCGGGTCGGCGGTGTTGATGGCTAGCTGCATCGGGCTCCCTGTTGAGCTGCCCTGCGGTGATTCATGGGATGGTCATCCGGGCGTTCAGCTCTTCCTTTGATGTCGGGCCGGTGCGGGTGGCGGGGCGGGATGAGAGCACTCCCGTGGCGCCAGCGTACTAGAGTGCTAGTACACTAATGCGCCACGCGAACGTCGTCAAGGATCTCTGCTGTGGATGCGGCGAGGGCTACGGGAGCGCTAGCGAGATGCCGATGCCCATCCGCCCATCCGCGGCCTGCACGAGCCCGACGCGGTAGCCGCCGTGGCGCACGGGCTCCCAGTTCCGGGTGCCGATCACCAGTCCCGCCACTCCGCCGGGGACCGCGAAACCGATCGCCCCCAGGCCAAAGCCGAGGGCGCCGAACTGCGCGTGCTGTGATCGATCGCAGTTGTCGCACTGCGCGGTAATCAGCGCGGCACCGATCACCCCGCCCACCCCTGCGCCGATGGCGGCACCCTGCAGCAGGCCGCGCAGGCGGTTGCGGCCCGCCGCCACGTCGGCCTGCGCGATGCCGGCGATGGGAACGGCGACCGTCCCGGACCCGCTCCGTACGAACACCGTGTCGCCCGCCACCTCGCCGATGCGCCCCTGGATGCGGCCGAGCTCCGGCCCCCGCAGCCGCACCACGGAGTTCTGCGGAAGCGCATCCAGCGCCCGCGCCATGTCCTGCGCCTGCGTCGGACGCGGCAGAACGGACGCAATCAGGAGGACGAGGGCGAACGCAAAGTGCCTGGCCATGTGTGCGGACCCGTTCAGCGGGGCAGGGTCATGACGGCGGCGGCTGCACGGTTGAGCCGCGTGTGCAACGATGTGCGTGGACAGGGATCATCACGCTGTCCTCGCTACGGAGTGGCGAGCGAGACGCCGATTCCCATCCGGCCATCCCCGGCCTGCACCAGCCCGACGCGGGGGGCCGCGGGGCCCACGGGCTCCCAGCTCTCGCCGCCGACCGCCAACCCCATCAGTCCGGTGGGGATGGCGAAGAAGATCGCGCCGGCGACCAGGCCGGCGGCGGCCACCTCGACCCTATCTGATCCGCTGCAGCTGTAGCACGCGGCGGTCATCACCACGGAACCGAGCACGGCGCCCACCCCGGCGCCGATGCGGGCGCCGTGCAGCATGCCGCGCACGGGGTCGCGGTCCGTCGCCACCTCCGCCTGCGCGATACCGGCGATGGGCACCGCGACCTTCCTGGACCCGCGTAGGACGATCACCGTGTCGCCCACCACCTCGCCGATGCGTCCCTGGATGCGGCGCGGCCGAAGCTCCGGTCCGCGCAGCCGCACCACGGAGTTCTGCGGAACGGCATCCAGCGCCCGCGCCATCTCCTGCGCCCCCGCGGATAGCGGCAGGGTGGACGAGATCAGGAGGAGCAGGGGGAACGCGAAGTACCTGGTCATCTGTGTAGGCCTGTCCGTGGCGGTTCAGCGGGGCATGGTCATCACGGCGGCGATGGACTCGATGCCGTCCCACAGGTTCTGCAGCCGCAGGTTTTCGTCCTCGGCGTGCTGGTTGTTGTCGTGGTTCACGATGGGTAGCGTGATGGTGCGCGTTCCCGGCAGCGCCTCGCTGATCAGGGAAAGCGGCAGGCTCCCGCCCAGCGTGGGCACCGCGTACACCGGGTCGCGCGTGGTGGACTGCACGGCGCGGAGCACGGCGCGCGAGATGGGCAGGTCCATGGGGGTGCGCTCGGCGTTGTAGCCGCCGGGCCTCACGATCACCCGCGCGATCCGCGCGTGCGACCGACGCTCGTCCGCCGTCGGCGCGCGGTCCAGCACCAGGTAGCCCTGCGCCCGGATGAAGTCCGCCAGCCGCTGCGCCTGCCGCCGGTGGTCGTTGCCGCGGACCAGGCGCAGGTCCAGCACGGCCGTGGCCTCGGTGGGTATCACGTTGCGGGCGCCCGCGGCGATGCCGCCGCTCTCGAAGCCGTTCACGTTCAGCGACGGCTGCGCGATCAGTTCCGTCAGCGTGCGGCCCGCGCCCTCGGGAGCGGCGATCCCCAGTTCCGTGCGCAGCTGCTGGTCGTACGCGGGAAGGGCGCGCATGGCCTGCGTTTCCACCGCGCCCAGCGGCTCCACGTCGTCGTACCAGCCGGGAATGAGCACGCGGCCGTCGTCGTCCTTCATCGCCCCCAGCAGCTGGGCCAGGCGCATGGCGGGGTTGGGCGCCCAGTTGCCGTAGTGCCCGGAGTGGAGCGGGCGGACGGGACCGTACACCGTTACCTCCACGTTCACGTCGCCGCGCACACCGAACACCACCTGCTTCTTGCCGTTCTGATGCACCGGGCCGTCGACGATGATCCACGCGTCCGCGGCCAGCAGCCCCGCCTGCCGCGAGAGGATGCTGGTCAGGTGCGGTGAGCCCGCTTCTTCCTCGCCCTCGAAGAAGATCTTGAGGTTGGACGTAGGCGTGGAGCCGGATGCCCGCAGCGCGTCCACCGCGGACAGGATGGCCATCACCCCGGCCTTGTCGTCGGACGACGAGCGCGCGTACAGGCGCCACTCGGGGTCGATCGGCTGGCCGGCGGCGGGCATGGCGACGGGACGTCCGCCCCGGTCCGCGCGCGCCGTCAGCAGCACCGGGCGCCAGGGATGCGTGACCGTCCACTTGCTGCTGTCGGTGGGCTGGCCGTCGAAGTGCGCGTACAGCACCAGCGTGCGCGTGGCGCCGGGCGCCGTCCACTCGCCGTACACGGACGGGGGAGCGGTGGAGTCCGCCGCTTCCATCAGGCGCGGACGCAGCCCCCGGCGCTCCATCATCGCCATGATGTGCGCGGCGTTGCGGCGGATGTTCGCGCGGTCGCTGGCCACGTTGGGAATGGCCAGTAGGTCCACGTACTCGCGCAGGACGGCGTGCTCGTTGGCGCGGGTCCACTCGCGGACGGATGGCGTCTGCGCGGCCGCGGGCCCGGCGAGGGCGAGGGAGAGAGCAGCGGCCAGGGAAACGCG
>NZ_DATBNB010000693.1 GCF_036554565.1 Longimicrobium sp.
CGGCCACACCCAGCAGGCCCGGCCACACCCAGCAGGCCCGGCCACACCCATCATCCCCGGCCACACCCAGCAGGCCCGGCCACACCCAGCAGGGCCAGCCTCACCCAGCAGGGCCAGCCCATCAGCAGTACAAGCCCTTCCCGGCAGCGCGGCCCCACCCCCGGGGAGCCAATCGGCCTCACCCACCCAGCGGCTCTCCGATGTCAGTCGCCGCCCAATGTCGCCCCAGCAGCACCCGTTCCCTATATTCCGAGGGAGAGTGTTCGAAACCGAAGCCCCGACAGACCAAAGGACGGCCGCGTGACATCGGCATCCGAGCAGCCCACGATCGACCCCGCCGCCGCCCGGCGGCTGCTGGACCAGGCCCGCGAGGTGCGCGCCCAGGCCTACGCCCCCTACAGCAACTTCAGCGTCGGCGCGGCGCTGCTGGCCGAGGACGGCCGCGTGTTCACCGGCGTCAACGTCGAAAACGCCTCCTATCCCCTGGGCACCTGCGCCGAGCGCACCGCCATCGGCAACGCGGTGACGCAGGGCGCGCGGCGCTTCGTGGCCATCGCCGTGGTGGGCCCCGAGGACGACGCCGCCTGTGCGCCCTGTGGCGGCTGCAGGCAGGTGCTCAACGAGTTCGGCCCCGACATGCCGGTGATCATGCCGGGCGGCGGGCCGGCGGGGGTGCAGATCACCTCCGTGCGGGCACTGCTTCCCGGGGCGTTCGACCAGGACCGGCTGAACGCCACCCGCGAGGGACGATGAGCGGCTCTGCACCCTCCACCGTCGAACTGATCGAGCGGAAGAAGCGCGGCGGCGAGCTGTCGCCGGACGAGATGCGCGGATTTCTCTCCGGCTACCTGTCCGGCGAGGTGCCCGACTACCAGGTGGCCGCCTGGCTGATGGCGGTGGTGTGGCGCGGGATGACCGAGGCAGAAACGCTGGAGTTCACCCGCGCCATGGTGGACAGCGGCGAAACGCTGGACTGGCCGGGACTGGACCGCCCCACGGTAGACAAGCACAGCACCGGCGGCGTGGGCGACAAGACGTCCATCGTCCTCGTGCCCCTGATGGCCGCGGCCGGGGCCGCCTTCGTCAAGATGTCGGGACGGGGGCTGGGGCACACGGGCGGCACGCTCGACAAGCTGGAGGCCATCCCCGGCGTTCGCTGCGAGCTGCCGCTGGACGAAATGCGCGCCCAGGTGCGGCGCATCGGCTGTGCGCTGGTGGGCCAGAGCGGCGAGCTGGTGCCGGCCGACAAGAAGCTGTATGCCCTGCGCGACGTGACGGGAACGGTGGACAGCATGCCGCTGATCGCGGGCAGCATCATGTCCAAGAAGCTGGCGGGCGGTGCGCGCAGCATCGTCCTGGACGTGAAGTGGGGCTCCGGCGCCTTCATGCAGACGCTGGACGATGCCCGGGAGCTGGCGCGCACGCTGGTGTCCATCGGCAACGGGGCGGGGCGGCGCACACGGGCGGTGCTGAGCCCCATGCGCCAGCCGCTGGGCCGCGCCGTGGGCAACGCGCTCGAGATCCGCGAAGCCATCGACACCCTGCACGGCCGCGGCCCGGCGGACCTGTGGCGGCTGACGCTGGAGCTGGGCGCGCACCTGCTGGAGATGTCGGGGCTGGCCGCGTCCGCCGACGAGGGGCGCGCCTCGCTCACCTGGCTGCGCGACTCGGGGGCGGGGGCGCGCACGCTGCAGACGCTGATCGAGGCGCAGGGCGGCGACCCGCGGGTGGTGGACCAGCCGGACCTGCTGCCCTCCGCGCCGGTCATCCACCCCTACACCACCGACCTCCCCGGCTGGGTGGCCCAGGCCGATGCACGTACGATCGGCGACGCGGCGCTGGCGCTGGGCGCGGGGCGAAAGACCAAGGCCGACCCGGTGGACCCCGCGGTGGGCATCGTGGTGCGCGCGCGCATCGGCGATCGCGTGGAGGCGGGGCAGCCGCTGGCCGACGTGCACGCGCGCTCCGAGTCGGCGGCGCGCGAGGCCATCGAACGGCTGCGCTCGGCCTTCGTGCTGTCCGTGCGCCCGGCAGAGGCCGTTCCGGACGAGTACGAAACGGTCGGCTGATCCGCGACTCCGGTCGAGGAGAGGGGCCGGGCCGAGTGCTCGGCCCCTTTTCGTCCCCGCGGCTTGGTGCACCCGCCGCACCACAGCGGAAATCCTCCAACTACCAGCCTGCCGGCGCGCGATGTCATCCCGATGGAGCGGCCACGGGCGACCCAGCCCGCACATCGTGGACAGCAGCGACTGAGGGATCCGCCACACACTCGCCAGAGCGCGCCGGAGCCGGATCGCGCACCGTATCCACGCGGCTCAATCGCCGTCCAACGGCAGGCACGGCGGAGCGCAAAGGAGCCGGGTACGTCGCTTGCCCTGATCGCACGGACACACAACAACGGGAGATGAACGATGGATCTGCTGACGTGGATTATCGTGGGACTGGTAGCGGGCGTGCTCGCCGGGCTGGTCGTGGGCGGCGTGGGGCTGGTGGGCGACATCATCGTGGGGATCGTAGGCGCGTTCGTCGGCGGATGGCTCTTCCGCCAGCTCGGCGTGACGACGCCGTTCAGCGGCCTGGCGGGCACCATCTTCACGGCGTTCGTCGGAGCGGTGGTGCTGCTCTTTCTGCTGCACGCCCTGCACAGGCGCCGAGGCGGGTACGGGCGACGCCGCTGACCACTTTGGCTACTTTTTAGCACCGGCGCGCGGATGCTCCACGTCACCAACGGCGATGCCGCGGCAGACGCCATCCGCGCGGCCGGCATCCCCGGCGAGATCCTCCCCTGGCGCGACGTGCTGCACGAGGGGCCGGTGCCGGCCGACCTCGCGCTCCGGGAGCTGAGCCTCGTCCGCGCCGAATTCATCGCGTCCCGCGGCTGGGGCGGAGTGGACGAGGTCCGCCGCGAGTTCGAGGAGCGGGACGGTGCGCTGGCCGCGTCCGTGGACGAGGACGAGGTGGTGCTCTGGTTCGAGCACGACCTGTTCGACCAGCTCCAGTTGATTCAGGTGCTGGACTGGTTCGCCGCGCATCCCAGGCCGGGGCTGACGCTGATCAACCCCGCGCAGTACCTGGGCCCCTCCACCCCTGATGAGCTTCGCGCACTGTTCGCGTTGCGGATGCCCGTCACCCGCGCGCATCTCTCCGCCGCCCGCGCCGCGTGGGAGGCGTTCCGCGCGCCCGACCCGCGGGGCATCGAGGCGATTCCGGGCGCGGAGCTGGCGGCGCTTCCGCACCTCGCGTCCGCCCTGCGCCGCCACCTCCAGCAGTTTCCGTCCACGCGAGACGGCCTGTCGCGCAGCGAGCGGCAGGCGCTGGAGGTGCTGGCGGAGGGGCCGCGCCCGGCGGGGGAGCTGTACGTGGCGTCGCACCATGATCGCGAAGATCCCATCTGGCTGGGCGACTCCACCTTCTATTCGTACCTCGAAGACCTGGGCCCGCTGGTCACGATCGGCGGGGCGACCGAGATCCACCGCCGGATCGTCACCCTGACGGAGCTAGGCCGCGACGTCCTGGCCGGCCGTGCGGACCGCGTCGCGGCGATCGGCATCGACCGCTGGCTGGGCGGCGTGCACCTCAGCGGCGTTGAGGTTCCCTGGAGATGGGACGAGGTCGCCGGGCACATCGCCAAAGCATCCTGATTCGCTGGCTGGCACACACATCCTGGGCGCGCCACAGGGTCGCGGAAGCACGACAGCAAGCCAGTCCACGAAGGTGGACATCGTGTGGTTGTTGCAGCGAATTCATTCGCCCGTGCAGGCCGCGGCCTCTGGACTGGGTGACGCTTCCGCGCCGGGTTAGTACGTGTCCGGGGCTAGATCCTTCGGCGCGCGAGGTATCCGGCGCGGGCAGGTTCGGTGCGCCTGCGCCTCAGGATGACAACCTGTGTTGTGATCCGCGGCTAGCGTGTGGATAGATAGCGCGGCCGGGTGACGCCTGCGCCGAATCCCGCCGCATCCCCCGCGCGTAGTGCTGGCACGCATCCTCCACGTAACGCGGATCGGATGCACGACGAGCTACGAACGAGAACCAATCGGATCGGGATGGAAATCGGCCGGCTGACCCTGCCCCCGCTGCGGGACGAGGAAGAAAAGCGCGTGCGGCTGGAAAAGATGAAGCGCGTCGCCACCGGCCTGCTGGTGGTCGCGACGATCATCTTCATCGTCGCGCGCATCTTCGAGGCACGATATCCGTGGCTCGGCTTCATCCGCGCTACCGCCGAGGCCGCCATGGTGG
>NZ_DATBNB010000694.1 GCF_036554565.1 Longimicrobium sp.
TGTTGGATACTGCGGGAAAGCTTCTTGCTACCTGTCAGGCAAGATTCAGGCAGATGCAACAACAGGGAGGCACACGATGGCCCGATATGATTCGCAGTACCGGGAACTGGAGCTGGGCCCGCAGTGGGGCCGGCCGCAGCCGCTGGACCCCAACTGGCGCGACGGCGACTGGCACGGCCACCGCATGGAGGCCGACCACCGCCACGGCGCGTACGGCCGGCACCGGATGCAGCACCAGAACGACCTGGGCTTCGCGGGCGGCTTCAACGGCGTGTACGATGAGGGCGACGGCCGCTACGACCGGCAGGGCATCTTCCATCACCCGCGCCTGGAAGGGCACGCGCGCCGCGCGCCGACGGGCCAGGCGCCGCCACGGTACACGTATGACCAGGGCTTCCGCCACGTGGAGAACGGCGGCGTGCGGCGCGACGCGGGGTTCGTGGGGCAGTACAACCGCAACAGCGTGGGCCTTCGCTACGGCGGCGACTACCGCGGCCACGGGCAGGCGCCGGGCGCGCGGGGGCAGGGGCAGTACGCGCCCGAGAGCGCGCGCCGGCCCACGAACGAGCGGGGCTACAACGGCTACAACCGCGGCGGCTTCGCCGACAACGGCGGCGGCGGGCCGATGGACCCGCGGAAGTAGCAGGCGAGAAGAGGTCGCCGCTTCTCGCACGAAATAGCCTCACCCCGGAGCGGATCCCGGGGTGAGGCTTCATGCTGGATGTCGGTCAATTTGGTGCCGGCTCCGCTGGGGCGACTGAAGTCGCGGCAACAAGGGCCCAAAGTCCGCCTTCGCGGACTGCTAGCGACGGGTGTGCGCGAGGCCAGCCGAGGCGCGAACGAATTCGTACCTCCGGTTCGGTGTCGCGCATCCAGTGCGGCACCGCGACCGGGCCGGTCATCCAGAGGCGCAATCGCACGGTACCTTCCCTCACGCCGGCCCCCGCGCGCCGAAGGATCTAACGGCGGATACTTCCCAGGTTGGGCGCGGCAGCGGTCACGGATGCCGAGGCAACGACGGCCCGAAGTCCGCCTTCGCGGACTGCTCGCGTAGTGGGTCGCGCTTTGGCTGGTGTGGTCATTCCACGTCATAGCGGGGGGCGTCGAATTGTCCGCTGAACTGCCACGTGCCACGCGAGCCGCTGAACGTCAGCTGGAGCGATCCGCGGGTGCGCGTGGCGCCGTACTCGGTGAAGGTGACGGTGCCCTGCGTAACCTGCGCCGTATAGGTGATCCCGTCCCCGCCGATCACCTCCCGGTATTGGCTGCCCCCCAGCCGCGCGCTCGTCGGAAGGACCGAGTACCCGCCCTGCCCGTTCGGCACGACGGCGGCGGCGATGTGCTGCTCCGCGGACCCCTTGACGTGCTGCACGGAGCTGATGTACAGCGTGTCGCGGTACACCGCGGCGTTCGCGGTTCCCTCCCACGGCTGGCCATTGAGCGTGCCGGTGAGCTTGCCCGTCCGCTGAGGGGAGATGGTCGGCGAGTCGCAGGCGGCGAGCGGGAGGAGCAGCAGCAGGGCGGCGATCAGGCGGCGCATGGCGGTCGGCGAGGTGCGGTGTTGATGGTGATCGAACTCCGCATCAACGCGCGCGGGCCGGATGTCGTGACATCC
>NZ_DATBNB010000695.1 GCF_036554565.1 Longimicrobium sp.
CGTGGGCCGCGCGGGGATCGCTGTACGCGCGGACCGCGGCCTCGCCCTTGAGCACGTCGATGCTCTCGATGGTGTGCGGATCCAGGGTCGACATGGCGCTCGCGGGTGTTTCCACTCCATCGATCAGGAGCAGCCCCTCGAACGAGCCCGTTCCGCGCACCGTAACCCGGTGCGACTCGCCGCTGGTCGCACGGGTAGTCTCGAGGCGGCTGGTCTGGCCGCTGTTGCTCATCCTCGTGTCCCCGGAAGCCGTAGGAGGCTCGGCCGGCGCGGTGCCGGTAGCCCGCGTGCCCGTGGTGGTGACGTCACTCGGCACCAGCTCGTCGACGAGGACCTGCGTGGGCCCGCCGGCTTCCAGGCGGACTGACGAGTCGGAGGGGGGAGCGAGGATGGTGAAGATCTCGATCTTCTCCGAACTGGTCGGCGTCCCCGTCGCGCCGCGGGTGACCTCGATACGTTCGATTCGATCGCCGCTCAGGGCGCGGGCTTCCTCGGCCGTAACCTGCTTGCCGTCGACGATGTAGGTCGTGCTTCCGCCACTCGCGAGCGCCAGCTCGCCGACGCGCGCCTCCACGTCGGCGACGTCCATCTTTTCGATCTCGGCGCTGGTGGGCAGCGGTGCTTCGCAGGCGCTGGCCAAGGCCGCGGTGGCGAGCACGCCGAACAGGCTGGCGCGCAGGCGGGCGTAACGGGGAAGTCTCATGGTCATGGCGCGAAGTCTCCGTTCCAGGATGGAGGGCGATCCGGCGAGCGCCGGCGCACCCAGCGACAGTCCGGGCCCCCGCCCGGCGATGTCGATCAGCACCGCTCCGTATTCCTGCGGCCGCACCCCGTGCCGCAGCACGCGCGCATCGCAGTCCAGCTCCACGGCGGCCCGAAGCCTCCGCAGCATCCACCACGCGGCGGGGTTCCAGGCCATCACGGCGGCCGCCACGCATCCCACCAGCAGCACCAGCGGATCGCGGGCCCGCACGTGCTCCCGTTCGTGGATCACCACCAGCCGCTGCTCCCGCGGCGAGGCCCCCAGCAGCCACGCGGGCACCACCACCTCGGGCCTGCGGATGCCGAGCACCGCCGGTCCCGCGGCGGGCGCCACCCTCACCCGCTCGCCCGAAAGCTCCGCGACCGGCCATCCCCGCCGCGCACGGCGCGAGCGGAGGAGCGTGGCCGCGGTGAGCGCCAGCATCAGCGACGACAGCGCGATCCACCCCAGCGCCAGGCCGGTGCCCGCCCGCCCCCCGAGTGCCGCCGCCGAATCCAGCCCGCGGTTCAACTCCATGCGCGCCGCCCTCAACGATGCGGCCGCCCACGCGGCAAGCCCCTGAGGGGCGGGACGCTCCCGAGGGACCGCCACGTCCGACGACTGCGTGGCCTGCAGCACCACCGCCGGGCGGCTGCGCAGCGGAGCGGCGGCGGTGATCGCCACGGTCGCGAGCAGTGCACCCAGCCACACGAAGCGCACCGCCAGTCCGCGCAGCCGGAACACCTCTTCCAGCGTCCAGGCGGCGGCCGCGAGCAGCAGGCTCACCAGGAGCGCGTACAGCATCCACGAGGCGATCATGATTCGTCCTCCAGCCGCTCGGCGAGCAGGCGGCGCATGCGTTCCAGCTCGTCGCGGTTGAGCTTCCGGTCGGATACGAACTGGGCGAACATCAGCTCGGCCGACCCCTGGAACACGGCTTCGCGGATGCGCGCCATGGCGCTGCGGCCAGCCGTTTCGGGCTCCACGGTGGGGAAGTAGCGGTAGGCGCGCCCCTCGGCCTCGTGGCGCACGAAGCCCTTCTCCTCCAGCGTCTGCAGCGCCGATAGGACCGACGTGTAGGCCAGGTCTTCGCCTAGCCCCTCGCGCACCTCGCTCACCGTCCCCGAGCCGCTGCGCCAGAGGATGCTCATTACGTCCAGCTCGCGCGGGGTAAAGCTGATTTCGTCCATGATCGTCCGTTGCTACGGGTTCTTCCGTAGGTTAATCGTGGCGCTCGCGTTTGTCAACTGCTTTTCCCGTAGATGGCGGGAAGGCGGTGGGCGGGAGCGGGTGAACCGCCGATGGGGCAGGGGAAAGCGGCGGGCTCTGACGGCTTTCGCATCCCGCTCGGGGCTTCACCAGGATCCCCGCTGCACCTGCCGATAACATCTGTCATCCCGAAGAAGCGGCCCCGGTGCATCTGCCCGAACACCACAGACCGCAGCGACTGAGGGATCCGCCACACAGCACGCCACCCGCTCTGCAGCATCGGAGGCCCCGAGACGGTTCCTTCATTCGATGCGACGAACAACAACGCGTGACGGGCGTCGGTCCCGAGCAGCAGTGGGCAGGCCAAATGGGTTCGGCATGAAGCGAGGAGTGGTGCGTCGCGCGGAGTGTGTGGGGGATCCCTCAGTCGCTGCGGATTACAGTGCAGGTGCAGGTTCGGCGTGGCCGCTCCATCGGGATGACATCGAGGCGTGCCGCCGGGACCGTGGGGGCGGGGAGACCCGGGGGATTCGCAGTTGAGTTCTCCCCCTCCCCTGCGCAGCGGGGGATGGGGACCGGGGGGAGGGGGCTCCCGCGGCATTCAACGAGGCCGGTCGAACCGCGAGCGACGTTCTCCTCTCTCCCGCGCTGTTTGCGGGGGAGAGGTCGGGAGAGGGGGCGGCCGCGGGAGGCGCCGATTCCGATCGAACCGCGACCGACGTTCCCCCCTCTCCGTACGCAGTTTGTGCGGGGAGGGGCCGGGGGAGGGGCATCCCGGGCGACGGCGAACTCAGCCCTGCGCGGTCGTCCCGGTCGTCTCCGCCGGGCCGGCCGTTGGCGCCGCCGCGGACGGACGGGCGCGGTCCAGCAGCAGCCGGCGTTCGCGGGCGTTCTGCGTGAGGGATGCCGCGCGCTCGAACTCCGCCCGCGCCTCGTCGTGGCGCCCCAGCTTGGCCAGGAGGTCGCCGCGGACGCTGGGCAGCAGGTGGTAGGCCTTGAGCGACGGCTCGGCGACGAGTTGGTCGGCGATCTGCAGCCCCGCCGCGGGGCCGAACGCCATCCCCACCGCCACGGCGCGGTTCAGCTCCACCACGGGCGAGGGCTGCTGCTGGGCCAGCGCGGCATAGAGCGCGGCGATCCGCGGCCAATTGGTTTCGTCCGCGGTGCGGGCGCGCGCGTGGCACGCGGCGATGGCGGCCTGCAGCGCATACGGCCCCAGTGCGCCGCCCAGCTCCTCGGCGCGGCGCAGCGCCTGGAGCCCGCGGCCGATCAGCAGGCGGTCCCACCGGGCGCGGTCCTGGTCCATCAGCAGAACCGGCTCCCCGGTGGGGCCGGTACGCGCCCTCAGCCGCGAAGCCTGAATCTCCATCAGCGCCACCAGCCCGTGCACCTCCGGCTCGTTCGGCACGAGCCCGGCCAGGATCCGCCCCAGGCGCAGGGCGTCTTCGCAGAGCGCCGGACGCATCCAGTCGTCACCGGCGGTGGCGGAGTATCCCTCGTTGAAGATCAGGTACACGACCCCCAGCACGGACGAGAGGCGCCCGGCGAGCTCGTCTCCGCGGGGCACCTCGAAGGGTACTCGCGCCTCGGCCAGCGTCTTCTTCGCGCGGACGATGCGTTGCGCCACGGTCGGGACGGGCACCAGGAAGGCGCGCGCGATCTCCTCGGTGCTCAACCCGCCCAGCATGCGCAGGGTGAGCGCGACGCGCGCCTCCGTGGCGAGAACCGGGTGGCAGCAGGTGAAGATCAGGCGCAGCAGGTCGTCGCCGACGGGGTCGTCGAGGGCGGCGTCCAGGTTGGCCACCACGTCGTCCGCCCGCGAATCGTGCTCGTAGCCCAGCTCCTGGTGCTTGCGCTCCAGGAGCTTGTCGCGGCGAAAGTGGTCGATGGCGCGGCGCTTGGCGGCGGCCATCAGCCAGGCACCGGGCTTGTCGGGCACGCCGGTCTCCGGCCACTTCTCCAGGGCGGCGACGAGCGCGTCCTGCGCCAGGTCTTCGGCCAGGCCCACGTCGCGCACCATCCGCGCAAGGCCCGCAATGAGCTTGGCCGACTCGATTCTCCAGACCGCCTCGACTGCGCGGTGTGCGTTGGATGCCGTCATGGCCCCGATTAGACCGGATTCGCCGTGTGCGCGCAAGCCCGGAACGGAGCGGACCTTTCCCTTGGGCCGGGGCGGCTGACACATTATCCCTCCGCGGCACGTAGTCCGTTCAGCGCCCACGCACTCACGCTCCACTCGCACCTCACGAATCCCATGAAGCTCATCCTGCGCTGGCTCGCGTCTGCCGCCGCGGTCGGCCTGGCGGTCTACCTGCTTCCCGGCCTGGACTACGACGGCCGCATCGAAACGCTGTTCGTCGTCGCCCTGGTGCTGGGTCTGGTGAACGCCATCGTGCGGCCGATCGTCAAGATGATGGCGTGCGGCATCATCGTGCTCACGCTGGGGCTGGCGCTGCTGGTGATCAACGCGGTGATGCTGTACCTCACCACCTACATCGCGGGGCACCTGGGATACGGGTTCCACATCGACAGCTTCGTGGACGCCATCATCGGCTCGGTCGTCATCAGCCTGGCCACGTGGCTGCTGTCGCTCTTCACCAACGACGACGACAAGCGCCGCCGCTGACTGATCCGTGCGTTAGTGCGTGAGTGCACTTCCCTTTCGCACTTTCGCACTTTCGCACTTTCGCACTACCTTCCCGCCCCCCAGCACGACAACCCAGACCAGGCACACCGGTGCACACCAGCGACACCGAGGCGTTGAAGCGGGCCGCGGCCGAACGGGCCGCGGAGTGGATCCAGGACGGAATGACCGTGGGGCTGGGCACCGGCTCCACCGTGCGGCACCTGCTGGACGTGATCGCCGAGCGCCGCGCGGCCGGAGAGTGGCGGTCCATCGTCGGCGTGCCCACGTCCGACGACACCGAGCAGCGCGCGCGGCGCTTGGACATTCCCCTCGCTACGCTCGCCGAGCGTCCGCGGATGGACGTGACCATCGACGGTGCCGACGAGGTGGATCCGCAGCTTCGGCTGATCAAGGGGCTGGGCGCGGCGCTGCTGCGCGAGAAAGTCGTCGCGGCGGCATCCGCCCAGCTGGTGATCGTGGCCGACGAAACCAAGGTCGTTCAGCGGCTGGGGACCAAGGCCCCGCTGCCGGTGGAGGTCGATCCGTTCTCCGAACCCATCCAGCCCGATTTCCTGCGTTCCCTGGGTGCCGAACCCACGCTACGAGTGAAAGACGGACGAACGGTGGTGACGGACGGCGGCAACCACATCCTGGACTGCCGGTTTCCCGACGGCATCGCCGATCCGGAGGACATCGAGCGCCGGCTGCTGCTGCGGCCCGGCATCCTGGAATGCGGGCTGTTCCTGGGGATGGCGACGGCGGTGGTAATCGCGGGGAGCGGGGGGATCGAGGTCCGCACGCGGGAGGGCGGACGATGAGCCGCATCAAGATCGCGCCCTCAATCCTCTCGGCCGACTTCACGCGGCTGGGCGAGCACATCCGCGAGGCGGAGCAGGGCGGGGCGGACTGGATTCACGTGGACGTGATGGACGGGCACTTCGTCCCCAACATCACCATCGGCCCGCTGATCGCGGCGGCGGCCAAGCGCTCGACGGGGCTGCCCATCGACGTGCACCTGATGATCGAAAAGCCCGAGCGCTACCTGGCGGATTTCGCCAAGGCGGGGGCCGACTACCTGACGGTGCACGTGGAAACGAGCCCGCACCTGCACCGCACCATCCAGCAGATCCGCGAGCTGGGCGTGAAGCCGGGCGTCACGCTGAACCCCGCGACCCCGGCGGACGCCATCGCCGACATCCTGCCGTACGTGGACCTGGTGCTGGTGATGTCCGTGAATCCCGGCTTCGGCGGGCAGTCGTACATCCCCACCAGCACGGCCAAGATCGCGCGCATCCGCCGGATGCTGGACGAGCGCGGGCTGGGTCACGTGGAGCTGCAGGTGGACGGCGGCGTGGCGCCCGACACCATCGCGGACGTCGTGCGGGCGGGCGCGAGCTGTGTGGTCGCGGGATCGGCCGTCTACAACGCAAAGGCGCCGGTGGCCGAGAACATCCGCCTGCTGCGCGAGGCCGCCGGCCGGACGTAGCGCCGCGGGATGTCGTGCAGGCGCCGCGGCGTTCACTCCCCAAATATCGTGAGCGCATGACGAGGATCGTCCCGGGCAACCTGGAGCGACTGGCCCGCGAGGGCGAGGAGCGGCGCCGCGCGGCAGAGGCGGAACATGCCGCGGCCGAGCGCACGGCCGCAATCCGCCAGCGTCGCGAGGTCCGCCGCCTGGGCGCCAGCAACCTGCTGAACGCGCTGGCGGAGAATCCGCCGGGTCCCGCGGTTCCGCTGCTGCGGTGGACGATCAGCGCGGTGGTGGTGAGCAGCATCCTGTGGATCGGCGGGGACGTGGCAGGTGCGCCGGATGCCGTGTCCAGCGTGGGGCTCGTGGGCGTGCTCGTGATCCCCTTCTTGTACCTGGGCGTGCGCCGCTGGCGCGCGGTGCTCTCGCTGCGGCGCGAACGCGCGTGGCTGCTGGACCTGCCGTTCCCCGTCCGCGGATACTTCGCGCTCCTGAGCAGCACGCCCGAGGAGGAGCGCACCGCCACCGTCCGCTTCCGGCTGGAGGACGATGGTCCCGGCGAGGACATCATCCGCGGGCTGGCGGGGCGCTCCGGCGGGGCGGTGAAGGTGTCGCGTACGCGCGGCTCCTGGGTGGTGGAGAGCGGGGTGATCCACAGCTACACCAGCGACGACATCGAGGCCACCAACGGCCCGCTGCTGGGGTGGATGCGCGCCGTCATCACTGAAACGCTCCTTCCCCTCCATGCAGAGCACCGGGTGACCTCGGTGCGCTTTCGCGACTAGCCGCGCGGTTGTTTCGGCAGGGGCTGATACCACCGGTCGGCCGTCAGGCGGCGGGGGCTTCGGGAAGGCCCGCCCGGCTCGGCGGGCTCGAATCGCAGGCGGAACGTGCCCGGCCGAAACGGCGGCGCCTGCACCACGAAGGTGCTCGGGCCGCGTCGCCGCTCGCTGTTCACGTACATGTCGAAGTACAGGTGCATCGCGCGACCGCCGGAGTACAGCGATACGCGGCGCAGCCGGATGGCGCACCCCGCGCGCGACCATTGCAGCAGGTTTGCGGTGTCGCGGGCGGCCGGCGCGGGGGTGTACGGCGCGCTCATCCGGACCGGGCGTGGCGCGCCGGTGGTATCGCTCACCACGCTGTCCATCGCCGCGGGGTCCACGCGGCGGCCCGCGGAATCGCGTACCTCCAGCAGCACCGCGACGGGCCAGCAGCTCTGCGCGCCGGCGGTGCTCGCCGCGACCAGGGTCATCAGCAATCCAGCCATCCACGCAAGGCGCACGATCCCTCCTCCGGCTCGGGTTCCAGTCGGGTGGTTCCGCGAGTATCTTAGCGGCACCTCCTCCGCCGCACGATACACCCCCGAGTACATCATGAGATCCGTCCGCACCATCCTCCGCCTCGCGTGGGCGCTGCTGATCGCCGCGCCGCTGGCCGCACAGCAGCGCCCGCCACTCGCTCCCGGGGCGCGCGCCTTCGTGTCCGTCGATGAGCCCGTGGTGGCGCTCACGCACGTTCGCCTGGTAGACGGCACCGGGGCGCCGGCGCGCCAGGACCAGACGGTGGTCGTGCGCGGCACCCGCATCGAGTCCGTCGGGCCCAGCGCCACCACGGCGATCCCGGCGGGCGCGCGGGTGATGGACCTGTCCGGCCACACGGTGATCCCCGGCCTGGTGTCGCTGCACGAGCACACCTACTTCGGCGGGCTGAGCCGCAGCGTGCCGATGAACGCCAGCGCGTACCTGTATCTTGCGTTCGGCGTGACGACGGCGATGACGGCAGGCAGCCAGCTCCCGGACGAGGAAGTGGAGCTGAAGCGCGCGATAGACGCGGGGCAGATCCCCGGGCCGCGCCTGCACATCGCGGGGCCGTATATCACTGCGGGTACGCGGCGCACGGGCGCTTTCCGCGGCGTGGACTCGCCCGAGGAGGCGCGCCGCTTCGTGGACGAGTGGGCTGGGAAGGGCGCCACCTGGTTCAAGGTGATGAGCGGCCCTCGCGAGGTGCTGGCGTGGGTGATCGAGGCCGCCCACGCGCGGCGCCTGCGCGTGACCGGCCACCTGTGCGCGGTGACGTTCGGCGAGGCCGCGGAACTGGGGATCGACGCCCTTCAGCACGGGTTCATCACCGCGAGCGAGTACGTGCCCGGCAAGGCGCCGGACGTGTGCCCGCCCGGCAACCAACGCGCCCAGGCCGACGTGGACGTGGCCAGCCCGGCGGTGCAGGAGAGCATCCGCCGCATCGTCGCGACGGGCACGCCGGTGGTGAGCACGCTGGGCGTGTACGAGAGCTTCATCCCCGGCCGGGCGCGGCTGGACTCGGTCGCGATGTCCATGCTGGCGCCGGCCACGCGCCGGGAGGTAGAGGCGAACCACGCGGGGCTGGGGCAGTCCGGGTTTACCGTCCCGGAGCGGCTGCTGGAGAAGATGATGCGTTGGGAGCGGGATTTCGTCGCGGCGGGCGGGCTGCTGGGGGCGGGCTCGGACCCGTGGGGCACGGGGTTCCTTCCCGGCTTTGGCAACCTGCGCAACTACGAGCTGCTGGTGGAGGCCGGCTTCACCCCCGAGCACGCGATCCAGATCATGACCCTGAACGGCGCGCGCATCCTGGGCGAGGAAGCGCGCATCGGCTCCGTGGAGCCGGGCAAGGCCGCGGACCTGGTCGTCATCCGCGGCGACCCGCTCGGCACCCCGTCCGCGATCTACGAAGTCACGACCATCTTCCGCGACGGCCGCGGCTACGACTCCGCGCGCCTGCGGGAGTTCGCGAAGGGCAAGGTGGGCATCAACTAACCGGCGCGGTACAAATGATTGGGCTTCGCTCAGCCCTGCTCGGAAAGCGCCGCCGTGATCGCGTTGCACACGGTGACCCAAGCCCCATTCTGCTTCGGGGGGGACATCTGGTCCAGCGGCCGCTTCGGATCAATCGCGGACTGGTACTCAGCAATCGGCGTAACGTGGAATGACGAAGCCGAAAGCGGCACCCAGATGATCGTCAAACCAGAGGTTTTGGCTGCTTCGAGGAGTGGCGGGAGTTCGTTCTCCGCGATGAAGTTCGACTCCAGGAAATTGGGGCTCACAAGCAGAACGGCTATCTTCGCTGTCGCGATCGCCCGCTCAATTTCGTCGCGCCAGCGTTTTCCCGGCCGGATCATCGTATCGTCCCAAGCCGAAATTTTTCCCAGTCGCGCATGCGGTTTGAGGTGGGTCTGGAGGTCCTTCAACCAGCGCGAATCGTGGTGGCTGTAGCTCACAAAAACGTTGCTTGTCATGTTCTTCGGTGACGCGTCAGCTGGTGTGGATACGAGTGACCGGCTGGCGAATTCCTTTACCCAGTAGCGCTCGTATGGATGACCTACGAGTTGGCCCGGTTTCTTCAACTCAAAGCTTTCGGGACCCTCGGCCGATGCGATCTGGTGCTGGTTGGCCAGAAACGTCCTTTTGTCGATCAGGATTTGCCGACCGTGACGAGCATCCTCCATCAGATTGGCAGCGAGGTTCACGGTTGTTCCAACTGCCGTAAAATCTCGAACCGTTCTGCTGCCAACCGACCCAAGTATCGCGGAATCGCTGGCGATGCCGATCCCGACGTCCAAGAATGACAGCGCGAAATTTGTCGTGGCATTCCACTCGCCGCGTAATCGGTCGAAGCGGGTCACAATGAGTGAAGCCGACCTTAGCGCCCGGACCGCATGCTCGTCGCCTCGGAAAAGAGCTAGAATTCCATCCCCGAGGAACTTGTTCACCGACCCTCCGAACTCGGTGACTGAATCTGCCAACATACTGAGAAAGGCATTCAAAAGCTCCTGCGTCCGCTCGGGGCGGGTTACGAGCAGGCACAGTTGCGTGAAGCCCCGCATATCAGCAAAGAGCACGGAAAGCGTTTCCGTTCGGGCTGGCTTCCCAAGTTCGGTGAGGAATTCGATCGGGCTGGTGCTCGGGTGTGAGGTGATCGTAAAGCCCATGTGAGCTAGTAGGTCCTCGAACAATTTCGCATTCCGGATCGCGATTGCTGCCTGGGCAGCAAAGTGATCAAGAAGAGCCGAATCTCGGTCCGTGTAATTCCCCGTAATTTTATTTAGCAGCTGGACTACACCGATGCGCTCAGACCCTACTTCGAGGGGCACACACAACATCGACGCCGTTTTCATATTGGTTTCAGCGTCGATATCCTTGAAATGCTCCGGGTTTTCCCATACCGCGTCGGTTCGGGCGGGCACTCCCGTCGAGAATACCTGTCCGGCGATACTTCCGTGGATAGGTACTCCTTGGCTGCTCGTCTTGCCCCACTCGAAGAGCAGCTTTTCCGCGCTGGGTCCGGTGGCATGCGCGAAGTACAACGACTCTCGTTCAGGATTGAACAGGATCACGCTGCTGGCAGCCGAGTCGGTCAGTTCGTTCGCGTGGCGGAGAATGTTGTCCAGGAGTACCGGGAGATTAACCTCAGCCGTTAGTGCGCGGCTTACCTCTGCGAGCGTTGCCAGTTCCGCTGTATTTAGAAGATGTTTCACAAGATACTTCAGGGATTTCGGGGTGTGGAGCAGGAGAGTTCGGTCGGTGCCGCACGGATTTGGGGTGGTCACCATGCGTATAATTGGACACGGCCAGGCCAAGTTCAGAACGGATGGTGTTCAGGGTGTCCACGGGCCTCGATCAACCGTACGTACTGATCAGGCGACTAGGCCCCGGGTCGTCAACATCGTCCGAATCGAGAGCGGTACCTGCCCGAGAGCTCTTCGGGCAACTCGTCCTTAACGAGCCTGGCGCCGAACGCGTCAAAGTCGCCTTGTCAGCACACCATGGCCAGCCGCCGCGCCACT
>NZ_DATBNB010000696.1 GCF_036554565.1 Longimicrobium sp.
AGACCGACGGCGCGCGTCCGCCGGCCGATACGCCTCTGGCCGTGCAGTCCGCCACCGCCAGCGACATCGCCGCCGAGGCGCACGACGCGCAGACCGGGCTGGGCGCGCGGCTGGAGCAGGTGGGTGTGCAGGTGTATCCCATGCCCTACCGTGACGTGCTGTACCGCACCGCTTCCGTCGCCACGTCCGCCGGGCACGCAGCCGACGCGGACGCCGCGCAGGAGTAGGCTTGCCGCCCATCCGTGCCGGCCAGCTGGACCGCACTCTCCGCGACCGTGTCGCGGGGGGTGCGTTCTTCTTTCACGGCGACGAAGAGTTCCTGCGCGAAGAGGCCGTGGGCCGCGTCGTCGCCGCCTACGTGGACCCGGCCACGCGCGACTTCAACTTCGACCAGATGCGCGGCACCGACGTCGCCGCCGAGAGCCTGGCGTCGATGATCGGCACGCCGCCCATGATGGCCGAGCACCGCGTGGTGATCGTCCGCGACGCGCAGGGGCTTTCGGTCACCGCGCGCGACGTGGTGCTGGCCGCGTGCAAGGCGCCGCCGGCTGGGCTGGTCCTGGTCCTTACGGCCGCCATCCCCTCCGGCTCCAAGGCCAAGTTCTACGACGAGCTGAAGAAGCACGCCGTCTCCATCGAGTTCTCGCCCCTTTCCCACGACGACGCGCCGGGGTGGGTGATGGAGAGCGCCCGCGAGGAAACGGGGGTGGAGTGGGAGCCCGAGGCGGCGCGCGCGCTCGTCGGCGGAGTGGGGGTGGACCTGGGAACGCTGTCGTCCGAGATCCGGAAGCTGGCGGCCTACGTCCAGGGCCGGAAGCGCGTGACGCTGGACGACGTGCGCGCCGTCGGCGGGGCCGTGCCCCGGCAGGACCGCTGGGCGTGGTTCGACCTCATCGCGGAGCGCCGCTTCCGCGAAGCCATCGCCACGCTCCCCGTCCTTCTCGAGCAGGGGGAGAACGGCGTGGGGCTGGTGATCGGCATGGGGGGGACGCTGCTGCGCATCGGGCTGGTGTGCGCGGGAGGGCAGGGGGCGCTGGAGCGCGAGCTGAAGCCGTACCAGAAGTGGATGGCACGCCGCATCGGCCCGCAGGCGCGGAAGTGGTCGCTGCCGGAGGTGGACCGCGCGATGACCGAGCTGCTGCGGACGGACCGCCTGCTGAAGTCGGCGTCGCTGAACGACCGCCAGGCCATCGAAGAGCTGCTGCTGCGCCTGTGGGCCGTGGGCAGCCGGCGCGAGGCGGCATAGCGTGGCCGTGACGCGGCGCAAGCTGGGCGTAGGCGTCGCGCTGGCCGCGCTCGCGGGCGCGGCGTCGGCGGGCGCGGTGCGCCGGCGCGCGGCCCCGGCGGCGGGGGACCGGCGGGAGCTGGTGTTCCTGGTGCACGGCCTGGGACGCACCCCCGTTTCCATGCTGCTGCTGGCCCGGCGGCTGGAGCGGCAGGGCTTCCGCGCCGCCAGCTTCGGCTACTGGAGCACGACCGGCACCATCCGCGGCCTGAGCGGAACGCTGGCCCGCCATGTCGAGGCGGCCCGGGGCGACGCGCCGTCGGTCCACTTCGTGGGCCACAGCATGGGCAACATCATCATCCGCGGCATGCTGGCGGAGCACCGGCCGGAGCGGGTGGGCCGGGTGGTGATGCTGGCCCCGCCCAACCAGGGGAGCACCACGGCGGACCGCTACGCCCGCTGGATCGGCTGGCTGATGCCGCACATCCACGACCTGGTGACGCATCCCGAGAGCACCGCCCGCACGCTGCGCCTTCCCGGCGACGTGGACGTGGGGATCATCGCCGGGCTGCGCGACGGCAAGGTGCAGGTGGCCGAAACGCACCTGGAAGGCTCCCGCGAGCACGCCGTCGTCCCCTCCCGCCACACCTTCATCATGAACCGCCGCGACGTGCAGGGGCTGATCACGGGCTTCCTGCGCGACGGCAGCTTCGGCCTGGGCGCCGCGGCCTGATCCTGCGCCGGCCCGCCCGACCTCAATGGTCCGACAGACCAAACGCCTTTGCCACGTCCTGCCGCTGGTGCAGCACGCGTAGAATGTCGGCCCTGTTCCCTGACAGTTCGTAGAAGATCGTGTAGTTGCCGTGCACCAGGCTGCGGATGCCTGTCCCGAGTTCCGGCCTCGCGCGTCCGATACGCAGGCGCTCCCCGATCAGTCCGCAGGTATGCTCGATCTCGGCGATCCAGTCCTCGCCGCTTGCGGGGTTGCCGGAATGGCTGGTCAGGTAAAGCGCTGCTGAGGCAACCTCCAGCAGCGCGGTCGGGGTGAACTCATATCTGTCCAGAGCCGATCCCCTCCCGGAACAGGGACCGTATCCGAGCGAACGCCTCTTCTCCCGGGATCCCCTCCCCCCGCGCGATCTCGTCCCTGCCTTTCTGAATCTCCGCACGCAATGCCGCGAGCTTCACCTGGTACTCCTCGTCGCGCTGCGCGAGCAGGCGCAACCCCTCGCGCACCACCTCGCTCGCGGTGCGATACTGGCCGGACCGTACCTTTTCTTCCACCATGCGCTCCAGCTCGGGCGTAAGCGAGACGTTCATCGGCGACCTCAACGTGGACAGAGTATGCAGGTGAGACAGGCCGAATGTCAATCTTTGTCATTCGACCATCAAAAAACTGGCCGGCGGCTCGTGTGAGCCGCCGGCCTGTTTCCATCCCGACCTGCCGAGCCGTTACGGCATGGTGGTGTCGCTGCGGCCGCTGAGCGCGAAGGTGTACACCCAGCCGTTCCGTTCGCCCGCGCCGGTCAGGCGGGCAACGCCCAGCTGGATGGGGCCGAGCGTCAGCCCGCCGGTGAGCATGTTGGCGTCCGCCATGTCGGTGGCCAGGCCGGCGCGCAGGGTGATGATGGGCAGCTTCTGCTGCACGCCCACGCTCACCTGGTTCTCCCACATCCCGCTGATCGGGCTGTCTTCCAGCTGCGACTGGTACTGCACGCCCACCGTGGTGGAGGTGGGCAGGGCGAAGGCGCCGCCCACGCGCAGGGTCATCGGCAGCCCCTGGCCGCGCTCCTCCAGGATCTGCTGGGCGAGCGCGCGGGTCTGCGGGTCGGCGCCGGCGTCCGCGTAGTCCTGCTCGCTTTCGTCGTAGCGGCTGAGGATGGTTTCGGCGTCGCCGCTTTCGTAGTCCTCGCGGTTGAGCGTCACCGTGTTCAGGCGCAGGTCCTCGTTCCACTCCAGCGAGTTGAAGGCATTGTCCAGCGCCACGCCCAGCGTTAGCCCCGGAATGGGCTGCATGGCCGCGCCCACGTCTACCCCGAACCCGCTGCCGCCCTCGGCGCGCACGCCCTGGTACGTAACCTCGATGTCGGTGGGGATGCCCGCGGTGTTGGTGACCACGTCCTGCTGGACGAAGGCGGAGCGCACCATCTCCCGCGGGATATAGTAGTGCCCCGTGGCGCCCAGGGCCAGCGGCCCGATCCGGCGGCCGTACGCGGCATGGATGTCGAAGAACGCCGCGCGGAACCCGTCGGTGTTGTCGATGTTGTACTGGGCGAGCTTGCTCTGCTCGAACCCGGTGAGCACCAGGTCCACGATGCTGCGGTTGACGGTGTGCTCACCCACCAGCGCGTATCCCGCGCCCACGGCGAAGCGGCCCACCTGCAGCGAGAAGATCGGCGCGCGCACGTCGATCTCGCCGCCCGTGCCCGACGCGGGGATCTTTGCCAGGAAGGCGTCGCGCTCGGCGGGCTCCATCTCGCCGTACTCGCGAAGGTCCCACAGGTCGCCCGGCTCCACGCCGATGGTCTGCACGCCGAACGCCAGCTGCGGGATGGCCGCCGACCAGTGCGGGCTGTTGGGCAGCCCCAGGTTGGCCGGGTTCAGGTGCAGCGACTCCTGGCCGCGGGCCACGCCGATGTAGGCGCCGCCCATGCCCAGCGCGCGCGAGTTCAGCGACACCTGCGCCGAGGCGGGCACGGCGGCCAGCACCGCGGCGGCTGCGATCACAACGTGCTTCATCATGTCTGGATGCAGGTTCCGGGAAAGGTGGGGCCGCACGGTTCATCGCGGTGAAAGGCCACGGCGGAACAATACCGGCCACCCGATTGCGCGGCAACGGGTTGAACGACCCATGCGGGGGCGGGGGCTTTCTCGCGCCCCGGCCGGGGGGTTACCTTACAGAGCTTTGCACCAGACCTGACCGACGAATTTCTGCGAGCGGGAAACGCACGTTGCGACTTGAAAATATCCGGAACTTCTGCATCGTCGCCCACATCGACCACGGCAAGAGCACACTGGCCGACCGCCTCCTGGAGCAGACGGGAACGCTTCAGCTGCGCGAGATGAAGGACCAGGTGCTCGATTCCATGGACATCGAGCGCGAGCGGGGGATCACCATCAAGCTCAACGCCGTGCGCATGCGCTACCGCGCGAACGACGGCCTCGAGTACCAGCTGAACCTGATCGACACCCCCGGGCACGTCGACTTCACCTATGAGGTGTCGCGCTCGCTGGCCGCGTGCGAGGGCGCCATCCTGGTGGTGGACGCCTCGCAGGGGGTGCAGGCGCAGACGCTTTCCAACCTGTTCCTGGCGATGGAGGCGGGGCTGGAGATCATCCCCGTGCTCAACAAGATCGACCTTCCGGGCGCCGAGCCGGAGCGCCGCCGCGGCGAGCTGGTGGACCTGCTGGGGGTGGACCCGGCCGACGTGCTGCTCGCCTCGGCCAAGTCGGGGATCGGGGTCGATGGCATCCTGGAGGCCGTCGTCGCCAAGGTGCCGCCGCCGCGCGGTGACCGCGAAGCTCCGCCGCGCGCGCTGATCTTCGATTCGTACTACGACAAGTACGTGGGCGCGGTGCCCAGCATTCGCGTGGTTGACGGGGTGTTCCGCCCGGGGACGCGCATCGCCTTCGGCAGCAACGACTCGGTGTACCCCATCGACGAGGTGGGCTACATGCAGCTGGGCCGGCAGCCGGTGCCCGAGCTGGGGCCCGGCGAGGTGGGCTACATCATCGCCGGCATCAAGCGCGTGGCCGACACGCGCTCCGGCGACACCATCCTGGACGCCGACAACCAGGCGACGGAGCTGCTTCCCGGCTACCAGGAAGTGAAGCCCATGGTGTTCGCGGGGATCTATCCCACCGACACCGAGCAGTACGAGGAGCTGCGCGACGCCCTTGCCAAGCTGAAGCTGAACGACGCCTCGCTGGTGTACGAGCCCGAGACCTCGCTGGCGCTGGGCTTTGGCTTCCGCTGCGGCTTCCTGGGGCTGCTGCACATGGAAATCGTGCAGGAGCGGCTGGAGCGCGAGCACGACCTGGACCTGATCACCACCGTGCCCAACGTGAAGTACACGGTGAAGATGACGGACGGACGGGAGCTGTGGGTCGAAAGCCCCAGCACCCTTCCGGACCCCACCAAGATCGACGAGATCGAGGAGCCGTACGTGCGCACCCGGGTGATGTGCCCGGCGGAGTACATCGGCGCCGTCCAGAAGCTGTGCCACGAGCGGCGCGGCAACTTCATGGGGATGACGTATCCCGATCCCCAGCGGGTGGAGCTTCAGTACGAGCTGCCCCTGGCCGAGATCGTCCTGGACTTCTACGACCGGCTGAAGTCGGTGACGCGCGGCTATGCGTCGCTGGACTACGACCTGGCGGGCTACCGGCCCAACCCGCTGGTGAAGCTCGACATGCTGATCAACGGCGACCCGGTGGACGCGTTCAGCGTGATCATTCACCGCGAAAAGGCGTACGAGTACGGGCGCAACATCGCCGAAAAGCTCAAGGAGCTGATCCCCAAGCAGCAGTTCGAGGTGGTGATCCAGGCCGCCATCGGGCAGAAGATCATCGCCCGCGAAAGCATCAGCGCCCTGCGGAAGAACGTGACCGCCAAGTGCTACGGCGGCGACATCTCCCGCAAGCGCAAGCTCCTGGAAAAGCAGAAGGAGGGCAAGAAGCGGATGAAGCAGGTGGGCAGCGTCGAAATCCCGCAGGAGGCCTTCCTGGCCGTGCTCCAGCTGGGGTCGTGAGGCTTCCGATCGTCGCGGGGCGGCTGCGCGGGCGCTGGTGGCTGCCGGCCAGCCGCGGCAAGATCCTCCGCATCCTCAACGGCACCTACGAGCGCGAGCAGACGCGGCTGTTCGAGCGGCACCTGCGCCCGGGCGCCACCGTCCTGGACGTGGGTGCGCACGTGGGCTACTACACCCTTCTCTCTTCCGTCCTGGTGGGCGGCGCGGGGCGGGTGCACTCCTTCGAGCCCAACCCCGCGAACGCCGAGTTCCTGCGCCGCCACGTGCGCATCAACCGGCTGTCGAACGTCCGCGTGGAGCAGGCGGCCGTCGCGGAACGCGCGGGAACGGCGCGGTTCGACTTCGGCACGGGGAGCGGCACGGGGCACTTGGCCGATGCCGGCGCGCTGGAGGTGAGGACGGTGCGGCTGGACGACTACTGCGCGGAGCATGGGCTGGCGCCTTCGGCGATGAAGATCGACGTCGAGGGGGCGGAGCTTTCGGTGCTCGAGGGCGGACGCGACACGCTGGCCCGCCATCGCCCGGTGATCTTCCTCTCTACCCATGGCGCCGAGGTGCACCGAGCCTCGCTGCAGGTGCTGCGCGGCCTGGGCTACACGCTGTCCCCCATCCTGGGGAGCGACCTGGACGCCACCAGCGAAGTGCTGGCGCTTCCCGCGGGCTGACCCGTGGCCCTGTCGGTCATCGTATCCACGTACAACAAGCCGCGCGACCTGGAGCGGGTGCTCTGGGGGTACGCCGGCCAGTCCCGGAAAGACTTCGAGCTGCTCGTCGCCGACGACGGCTCCGGGCCGGAGACGGCCGAGGTCATCCGCCGCGTCTGCGCCGCGTCGGGGCTGGAAGTCGTCCACGTGTGGCACGAGGACCGGGGCTTCCGCAAGAGCGAGATCGTCAACCGCGCCATCGAGGCGGCCGGGGGCGACACCCTGATGTTCACGGACGGCGACACCATCCCGCGGAGCGAACTGGTCGAGGCCCATCTCCGGCTCGCGCGCCCGGGACGATACCTGGGCGGCGGGTATGTGAAGCTGCCCGCGGAGGTGAGCGACGCCATCACCGTGGACGACGTGCGCCAGGGGCGGTTCGCCGACCTGGGATGGCTGCGCGCGCGCGGATGGCGTCCGGGGCGGCGCGCGCTGCGGCTCGTCCGCTCCGCGCGAGCCGCGGCGCTGCTGGACCGGGTAACGCCGACGGCGCCGCTGTTCGCGGGCAACAACTCGTCGGTGGCGCGCGAAGCCATCTACGCGGTCAACGGCTTCGACATGGCGATGGGCTACGGCGGGCTGGACCGGGCCGTGGGCTACCGGCTGGTGAACCTGGGGGTGCGCGGGATCCAGGTGCGGCACCGGGCCGTCTGCATGCACCTTCACCACGATCGCCCGTACAAGGACCCCCAGGTCGTCCGCCGCAACCGCGAGATCCTGGAAACCATCCGGCGCACGGGGCAGACGCGCGCCCTCGCCGGCCTCGCCGAACTGCGGCCGGACCCCTCGCTGCGCGTGACCCGCATCAGCTGACGGCCCGCCCGCGTGGCTGCGACTGCGCGCACTTTCAACCGTCCAGACCGCATGTTACCTTGGCGCCGGATCGCCGCACGGGCGCGGCGAGGGGCCCAACAGGAGAGCGTATGACGCCCGGAACGGCCGAGAAGAAGTGGATCGTGGGGGTGGACCTCGGGGGCACCAACATCGTCGTGGGGCTGGTGCCCATCGAGGGGGGCGAGGTGCTGGGCTTCCGCACGGTTCCCACCGAGTCGGTGCGCGGCGCCAAGTTCGTCGTGGACCGCATCGTGTCCCTCGTGGAAGCGGCCATCACCGAGGTCACGTCGGCCCAGGGCACGTCGCGGGCGGCGGTGGCGGGGGTGGGCATCGGCTCGCCGGGGCCGCTGGACCGCAAGACGGGCACGGTGATCAACACCCCCACCCTGGGGTGGCGCAACTTTCCCCTGCGCGACCTGGTGGCCAACCAGGTGAAGCTGCCCTGCGCGCTGGACAACGACGCCAACTGCGCCACGTACGGCGAGTGGTGGCTGGGCGCGGGCCGGGGCGTGAGCAGCCTGGTGGGGCTGACGCTGGGCACGGGCATCGGCGGCGGAATCGTGCTCGATGGGCAGATCTACCACGGCTGCAGCGACGTGGCTGGCGAGATCGGGCACATGACCATCGACAGCAACGGCCGAAAGTGCAAGTGCGGCAACTACGGGTGCCTGGAGCAGTACGCCAGCGGCCCGGCCATCGCGCTGCGCGCGGCGGAGGGGATCGAGGCGGGCGCCGAGACCTCGCTGGTGGACATGGTGGATGGAAAGCTCGAGGACATCACCGCCGCCACGGTATACGAAGCCACGGTGCAGGGCGATCCGTACGCGGCCGAGGTGATGAAGGACACCGCGCGGTTCCTGGGTGCCGGGGTGGCGAGCATCATCAACATCCTGAATCCCGAGATGGTGGTGATCGCGGGCGGCGTAACGCGCGCGGGCGACACCCTGTTCGAGCCGCTGCGCGCGGAAGTGCGCCGCCGCGCGTTCCGCAGCGCGCAGGAGTGCTGCAAGATCGTTCCGGCCGAGCTTCCCGGCACCGCCGGAGTGGTGGGCGCCGCGGCGGTGTTCAAGCTGGAGAACTACGGGGCGGTGTAGCCGGATGAGGTGTGGGTGGGTAGGCTCGGCGCTGGGGCCGGCGCCCCCCATCCCCAGCCCTTCCCCCGCAAACAGCCGCGGGGGAAGGGAGCCAGCCCGGTGCAGCAGGCCAGCCGAAGCGCGATTCAGGTCTCCCCCTCCCCTGCGCAGCGGGGGAAGGGGGCCGGGGGGAGGGGGCTCCCCGAGGCATGCACCGGCAGCCCATCGATCCCCGATCGAAGTTCCCCTCTCCCGCGCAGTTTGCGGCTGAGAGGCTGGGAGAGGGGGGCCCACAGACGACCGACGAATGTTCATTCTCTGCACCAACGACGACGGATACCTGGCCCCGGGGCTGGGCGTGCTTTCCGAGGCGGCGAAGGCGCTGGGCGACGTGCACGTCGTGGCGCCCGACCGCGAGCAAAGCGCCCAGAGCCACGCGCTGACCATGCACTTTCCCCTGCGCGCCAAGCAGGTGCGCGAGGGAGTCCATCACGTGGACGGCACGCCCACCGACTGCGTCGCCGTCGCCCTCGGCGCGCTGCTGGAGCGCAAGCCCGACCTGGTGCTCAGCGGCATCAACCACGGCCCCAACATGGGCGAAGACGTGCTGTACTCGGGCACCGTCGCCGCGGCCATGGAGGCCACCATCCTGGGCATTCCCGCGGTTGCCGTTTCGTACGCCGGGCGCGACGCCACGCACATGCAGAGCTACGGGCCGCTGCTGGAGGCGCTCCTCCCGCAGCTCGCCACCCGCGGCGAGTTTCCGGCGGAAACGCTGCTGAACGTGAACCTGCCGCCCATCGACGCGTCCGCAGTCCGGGGTGTGCAGGTCACGCGCCTGGCGCGCCGCGTGTACGCCGACTCGCTCACCCGCGCGCACGACCCCAACGGCCGCGAGTACTTCTGGATCGGCGGGGGCAACGTGGAGTGGTCGGCGCCGGAGGGAACGGACTTCCACGCGGTGAACGAGGGATACGTCTCGGTGACGCCGCTGCACCTGGACCTTACCAACCACGCCCTGATCCAGGACGTCGCCGCGTGGAACCTCGCGGTATGAGCGATCGCTACACCGGGCAGCGGCGCGCGCTCATCGGCACCATGCAGGAGCGCGGCATCCGCGACCTGAACGTGCTGCGCGCCTTCGACGAGGTGCATCGCCACGAGTTCCTGCCCGAGTCCGTGCGCCACCGCGCGTACGAAGACGCGCCGGTGCCCATCGGCTACGGGCAGACGGCGTCGCAGCCCTCGCTGCAGGCGCTGTACATGCAGGTGCTCGACCTGCGGCGCGACGACAAGGTGCTGGAGATCGGCACGGGGTGCGGCTTTCAGACGGCCGTGCTGGCCAAGCTGGTGGACCGCGTGTACTCGGTGGAGCGCATCCGCGAGCTTTCCATCCGCTCGCGCGAAAAGCTCGACCAGCTCAGGATCAGCAACGTCGCGCTCCTGGTGGGGGACGGCACCATCGGGTGGAGCCGCTACGCGCCCTTCGACGCCATCCTCGTCGCCGCGGCGGCACCGGACGTTCCCCAGCCCCTGCTGGACCAGCTGGCGCCGGGCGGGCGGATGCTGATTCCCGTCGGCGGGCGCGACATGCAGCAGCTGATGCTGGTCACCCGCGAGGCCGACGGCTTCAGCGAGCGCGAGGTGACGGCGTGCACCTTCGTACCGCTCCTGGGCCGCTTCGGGTGGATGGACGCGCCCCGCGCCTGAGCCGCGGGGCGGGGGGGCGGGCCGGAAATCGTTGACACCGTTCGCCGCCCGCCGTACGTTCCGCCCAGCATCCCGCTGCTCCAGGCACCACCGCGGACACCCGCGCGCCCCCTTCTCCCAAGACCCAATGACCGGTCCCAACGGCGATTCCTTCGACGGCTTCGTCTTTCCGCCGTTCATCCCCACAGCTTCCCGCGCCACTCCAGCGCCGCCGCCGGCATCCACACCCGTGCTGTCGTCCGTCCCGGCCGAGGAGCCGCGGCCCGTCGCGAACGACGCGGTGGAATCGCAGCCTGCGCGGGTGACCATGCCGTGGGACACGGAGACGCCCATCGTTAGCGACGGCGATGCGGATGCCGAGGCGGACGAGGATGAGCACGAGGAGCTTCCGTGGCTGGAGGTGCCTGCGCCGCGCGAGCCGGCCGTGCCCGAGGCTACGATGCCCGCCTTCCCGGCCGACGACGTCGTTCCCGCGAAGTCCACGGCCGCGGAAACGGATGAGCCGCGGGCCGCGCCCGCCGCGAACGATGATGCGTTCCCCGACTGGATGGCGTGGGGCGCCACGGACGAGGCGGACGCGGCGCGCGAGATGGGCAACGTCGATCCCATCGCCGGGCTGGAGAACCTGGTGCCGATGAACGACGCGCCCGACGCGCCCGACACGCCCGACACGCGCGACGCGGCCCCGGACGAGGACGCCACGCTGGCCGCATTGCCGGTGGATGACGAGCCCACGATCGATGCGGCCGATTTCCACGCGCCCCGGCCGCCGGTGCGCGACGAGGACGAGCCCCCGTTCGACCCGGCGGACCTCCACGCGCCGCGGCCGGAGCCCCGGCACGAATCCGCCGCGGCGAACGACGACTTCCTGGCCGCGGGCTTCGGCGGGGGCGACTTCCTGCTGCGCGCCCTGCAGGCCAGCCAGCTCGCACCTGCCGAGGAACCGGTCCGCACCCTGGTGGAGGACGCGCCGGAGATCGTCCCTTCGGCCACGGACGACGGACAGGCGGTCGCCCCGGAGCCCGATCCGTTCACCGCGGCCGCCGTCGCCGAAGCGGAGACGTTCGCTCCGGCGGAATCCTCGGCCACGGAAACGGCGCCGGTCGCCGCCGCGACGTCCGCCGAGCAGCCGGCCGCCGTGGCTCACGCGCTGGCCGACACGTTCGGTGAGGTGGCCGGACGGCTGGAGAGCATCGCGCGCACCCTGCGCGAGCGCCCGGACTCGCTCCTTTCCGGTGGCTCCGACGATCCGCTCGCCCTGCTGGTGAC
>NZ_DATBNB010000697.1 GCF_036554565.1 Longimicrobium sp.
GCCCCCGCCAGCGCTGGCGGGGTGCGGCACCCCGGCCGGCTCGCTGCGGCGCGCCCGCGAGCTGGCCGCGGAGATCCGCGGGGCGGGGCGCTACCGCGGCATCCGCCCGGTGGCGCACTGGGGCTCTCTGCTGGCCGCCGCCGAGGGCGCCGCCGCCGACGCCCTGCCCACGGACGACCCGATGCAGCTCAGCGCGCCCCAGGACGCGGACGCGGACGCCCGCTCCGCTCCCATGAGCGACGCCGCTCCTTCGTCCAAGGACGACACGGAGAACCCGGACGCGCCGGAGGGTCCACCGGACGCGGAGCCGGCGGAGGACCATGAGGGCGCCAGCGCGTCTGGCCACTCCAGCCCTCGCCCAGACGAAACGCCGGAGCAGGCCGAAGGCGCCCGCTACGTGTATCCCGAGTGGGACGTCCGCGCGGGCGCGTACCGCACCCCCGGGGCGGTGGTGCGCATCCACCCGTTCAGCGAGGCGGACGGCACGTGGTCGCGCCGGGTGCTGGAGACGCACGCGGTCCTGGCCCGCCGCATCCGCCAGCAGTTCGAGCGGCTGCGCGCCCGGCGGATGACCATCCCGCGCCAGACCCGCGGCGACGACCTGGACCTGGCGGCGTGCGTGCGCATGCTCAGCGAGCTGCGCGCCGGCCACGGGGGCGACGACCGCCTGTACGCCTCGGTGCTTCCCCGGCGCCGCGAGGTCGCCATCCTCCTGCTGGTCGACATCAGCGGCTCCACCTCCGAGACGGTGGGGAGCGATCGCATCGTGGACGTGGAGAAGCGGGCCGTGCTCCTTACGGCAGAGGCGCTGGACGCGCTGGGCGATCCGTATGCCGTCCTCGCCTTTTCCGGGCGCACCGCCGACAACGTGCGCATCCGCGAGATCAAGGGGTTCGCGGAGCGCAACGGCGACGCCGTCCGCCGCCGGGTAGACGCGCTGGAGCCCGAAGGTTTCACGCGGCTGGGCGCCGCGGTGCGCCACGCCACGGCCGCCCTGGTCGCACAGCCGGCGGGGCGGCGCCTGCTGCTGATCCTTTCGGACGGCAAGCCCTACGACGACGACGAATACGAGGGACGCTACGCGGTCGAGGACTCGCGGCAGGCCATCGTCGAGGCGCGCGCCCGGGGCGTGCACCCCTTTTGTCTGACGGTGGATGCGGAGGGCGGCACCTACCTCCCGCGGATCTTCGGCGCCACGGGGCACGTGATCCTGAACCGCGTGGACCAGCTTCCCCGCGCGCTCCTGGCCGTCATCCGCGAGATCTTCCGTCGCTGACCGAGGATCGGCGTGTCATCCGTGGATCTTCTCGTTCCGCTCCAGCATCTCCACCAGCGTGGCGATCCGCTTGGCGCGGGTCTCCGGCTTCTTGGCCGTCTGCACGCGAAAGAGGATGGCGTAGCGGTTGGCGCCGTTGAGCGTGGCGAAGAACGCCTTCGCCTTGGGATTGGCGTCGAGCGCGGCCTGCAGGTCGTCCGGAACGCTGGCGGTGCTCGCCGGGTCGTACGCGGCGTCCCAGCGCCCGTCCGCCTTGGCGCTTTCCACGGCCTGGATGCCGGCCGGCTTCATCCGCCCCGCATCGATCAGCGCCTGGATCTTCTCGCGGTTCACCTTGCTCCAAATGCTCCTGGCCCCTCGGGGACCGAACTTCTGGAGGAAGGAGTGCTCGTCGAAGGTCTTCTTCTGGCTGTCGATCCACCCGTAGCACAGCGCCACGTCCAGCGCCTCGGCATACGAGACGGAGGAATAGGGCGCGCCCTTCTTGGCCAGCCGAAGCCACGCGCCGGGCGAGTCGGCGTGGTGCTCGTCCAGCCACGCGGCCCACGCGGCCTGGTCGTCGAACAGGATGATCGGCAGTTCCGGAGCAGGTGCTTTCATGATGGTGGCACAAGTTCAAGGTCGCGCCACAATGTCCGACCTGGCACGAGAGCATCCAGTCCACGAAGGTGGACTTCGTGTGGTCGTTGCAGCGAATTCATTCGCCCGCGGCCCGAGGCCTCGGCTGATGTGGCGGGTCCGAGGCCTCGGCTTTGGTGACGGGTTGGAGGCCTCGGCTTTGTGACCGCTGCCGCGCCTTGGCTTCGTGCCGGCCGCGGCTAGATCCTTCGGCGCGCACCGGACGGTGCTTGGGCTGGTCCGGTGAGCTTGCGCCTCTGGATGACAGGCTGCCCGCGCGTCTGCAGGACAGGTGGCCGTGCCTCTGGATGACATGTTGCGGAGCGTCAGACGACGGAGGTGCGTGACCTACACCATGCGGCGCGCCCAGAGGAAGATGCGGCGCAGCTCGCGCTCGTAGCTGCGGCGGCCGGACATGTCGTTGCGGGCCACTCCGCCGTTGCCGAGTGACGCGTGGATGATGTCCGGGCCGCCGGTGGACATGGCCACGTGCGTACAGCGTCCGGGCTCCTCCGCGAAGAAGAGCAGGTCGCCCGCGCGCAGGTTGGCGAAGTCGTCGCCCGGCTCCACCTCCGCGCCGGTTCGCGACTGCTGGTCGGAGTCGCGGGGGAGCGCGTGGCCGTGCAGCTTGTAGAGCGCCTGCACGAAGCCCGAGCAGTCCACGCCCCCCATCGTCACCCCGCCCCACAGGTACGGCACGCCCATCCACCGGGCCGACGACTCCGCCACGGCCGCACCGTCCAGGGGAAAGCCAAGGGCGCGAGCGCCGAGCGGTATCAGCTCGCCCCGGACGTGTCCCTTGCGGCCGTCCGGCAGCAGCGCCAGCCCTTCGGCGTCGCGGACCACGCGGGCGTTCCACGGCAGGCGCATCAGCACCTCGCCGTCATCCGCCAGCACGTCGGCGCCCAGCGAGATCCACACGTCTCCATCCGCCCCCAGCTCCCACCCGCGCGCCGCGGTCTCGTCCTTGAGCGCCACGTAGCCCGCGTGGATCCAGCCGATGTAGCCGTCCGGGCCCTTGCACTGCAGCCAGCGCCCCTCGCGGCGAAAGACGATCAGCCGGCTCCCCAGCACGGCCTGCGACACCTGCGTGCTGCGGACGGCCGGCCCTCCCATCATCGGTGCCACGGCCGAGGTCACCAGCGCGTGCACCATCTCTTCCGGGTGTGCCTCGGGGAGCACCTGCACGGCGTCTACCACCTCGCGCCACGCCGTCAGCGCCGCCGCGCGGCGATGGAGCTCCAGCGCGGCGTCCGGCTCGGAGGTGAACCCCAGGAACTTCACCGCGTCGCCCCGCACCTCCACCTCTACCTCGAACACCGCGGTGCGCGGGTCGGGAGCGTACCGGTCGCGCACCTCCTGCACCAGCAGCTGCACGTCGTCCACCGCAGCCCTCATCGCGGCATCCACCCATCCAGCACGTTCATCACCGTGGCCACGTCCTCGGGCTGATTGTACAGGTGCGCGGAAAGCCGGACGGCCCCCTCGCGCAGCACGCATCCCACGCCGGCGTGCGAGAGCGCCTGGTAGGCGCCGGCCGCGTCCGCCGGGCGGAAGGAGATGATCCCCGTCCGGCGCTCCGGGCGCATGTCGCTGACGATCTCCACCCCGCGCTCTTCCAGGAACGCCGCCAGCGGGTCCACCAGCGCCAGCACGTGCGTTCGGATCTGCGCGGGGTCGGCGGACACCAGGATCTCCAGCGACTCGGCCATCCCGGCGTAGTCCTGCCACGGCTGCGTGGCCACCTCGAAGCGGCGCGCGCCGGGCACCCACTCCTCGCGGTAGTCCAGCAGGCGCTCCAGGTCCGCCGACGCCGCCATGGACGTCCATCCCACCACCCGCGGCTCCATCACTTCGACGAGTTCTCGCCGCACGTACGTGAACCCCGTGCCGAAGGGCGAGCAGAGCCACTTGTGCCCGCCCGTCGCCAGCACGTCGGCGTTCCACGCGGCCACGTCCAGGGGAAGCTGGCCCACCGCCTGGATGCCGTCCACGACGAACCAGGCGCCCTGCGCGCGGCAGGCGCGGCCGATCGCCTCGCCGTCCGCCAGCCAGCCGTTGGTGAACTGCACCGCGGAAAGCGCCACCAGCCCCACGTCGCCGCGCGCCAGCTCCTCCAGGATGCGCGCCTCGTCGGGGTTGCCGCGCGCGTCCGCAGGGATCACGTCCACCTGCACGCCGCGCAGCCGCCCCAGCGCCAGCCAGGGATACATGTTCGCCGGAAACTCGCGGTCGCTGACGATCACCCGCCGCCCGGCTTCCAGCGGCAGGGACAGCGCGGCCAGGTTCAGGCCGAAGCTCGTGTTCGCCAGCAGCGCGATCTCGTCCTCCCCCGCGCCGATCAGCGCCGCCGCGGCCTGGCGGCAGCGCACGAGCGTGGGCTCGAAGTCCTCACCTCGCAGCGAATGCGGGTTGGAGCGCCGCAGGTTGTA
>NZ_DATBNB010000698.1 GCF_036554565.1 Longimicrobium sp.
AGAGATCGGTCCGCAGCACCAGGGTGTTGACGAAGAAGCCGATCAGCTCCTCCACCTCCCGGCGCGGGCGCCCGGCAATGGGGCTGCCGACGACGATGTCCTCGCCCGCGCCGTACTTGCTCAGCAGCACCTGGAAGGCGCCTAGCAGCGTCATGTACAGCGTCGCGCCCTCGCTCCGTCCCAGCGCCTGCAACCGCTCCAGCAGCTCGGGGGAGAACTCCACCGGCACCGTCGCCCCCCGGAACGTCTGCACCGCCGGGCGGGGATGGTCGGTGGGCAGCTCCAGCAGCTCCGGCGCGCCCACCAGGCGCTCTCGCCAGTAGGAGATCTGCCGATCCAGGACCTCGCCCTCCAGCTGCTCGCGCTGCCAGACGGCGTAGTCCGCGTACTGCACCGGCAGCTCCGCGAGCTGGGAATCCTTGCCCTCGCGGTAGGCGGCGTACAGCGCCGACAGCTCCCGGAAGAACACGCCCACGCTCCACCCGTCGCTGACGATGTGGTGCATCGAGAGCAGCAGCACGTGATCTTCCGCATCCAGCCGCAGCAGTGCCGCGCGGAAGAGCGGCCCCGCCGAAAGATCGAAGGGCCGCCGCGCCTCCTCGCCGCCGCGCCGCCGGACCGCCGCCTCGCGATCCGTATCGCCCAGCCCGGAGAGGTCGTCGACCGGCAGCGTGAACCCGGCGAAGGGCGCCACCACCTGCACCGGCGAGCCATCCACCTCCATGAACGTGGTCCGCAGCGCCTCGTGACGGCGGAGGATCTCGCCCAGCGCGCGCTCCAGCGCCGCCCGGTCCAGCGCACCGCCCAGGCGCAACGCCGCGGGCATGGTGTAGACGGCGTTCCCCGGCTCCAACTGGTCGATGAACCAGAGGCGTTCCTGCGCGAAGGACACCGGCAACGCGCCCCTGCGCTCCACCGGCAGCACGGGCAAAAGCACCGGCAAATCGCCGCGGCGCATCTCCTCCACGCGCACCGCCATCTCCGCGACCGTCGCCCCCTCGAAGAGTGCGCGAAGCGGCAGCTCGATGGCGAAGACGTCCCGGACGCGCGAGACCACGCGAGTGGCGAGGAGCGAATGCCCGCCCAGCTCGAAGAAGTTGTCGTGCACCCCCACCCGCTCCAGGCGCAGCACCTCCGCCCAGATCCCCGCCAGCACCTCTTCCACGGGGGTGCGCGGCGATACGTAGGTCTCCTCGGCCGAGGCGAGATCCGGAGCCGGGAGCGCCTTGCGGTCCAGCTTCCCGTTCGGGGTGAGCGGGAGATGGTCGAGCGACACGAACGCACTCGGCACCATGTACTCCGGCAGGCTCCCCCGCAGGTGCTCGCGCAGCGCGTCCGTCTCCACGCGGCCCACCACATACGCCACCAGCCGCCTGTCACCCGGCGCGTCCTCGCGGGCCACGACGACGGCCTCGCGCAACCCGCCGTGCCGGTGCAGCACGGCCTCGATCTCCCCGAGTTCGATGCGGAACCCGCGCACCTTCACCTGGTGGTCGTTGCGGCCAAGGAACTCGATGGTCCCGTCCGCGTTCCACCGCGCCAAGTCGCCGGAGCGGTACATCCGCGCACCCGCCTCGCCGCCGAACGGGTCCACCACGAATCGCTCAGCGGTCAGCCCCGGCCGCCCCAGGTAGCCGCGCGCCACCCCGGCGCCGGCGACGTACAGCTCCCCCTTCACGCCCACGGGCACCGGCCCCCCGCGTGGGTCGAGGATGTAGATCCGCGCGTTGGCGATCGGCCGCCCGATGGAGGACGCGCGCCCGTCCCCGATCCCGCCGCACGCGTGCGCGGTCGACTGGATGGTTGCCTCGGTGGGGCCGTAGAGGTTGACCACCTCTCCCGCGCCCGCCGCCAGCGCCTCATCCACCAGTGAGGCCGTGAGCGGCTCGCCGCCACAGAAGACGATCCGGCACGGGAGATAGCCCCCGTCCGGCAGCGCGCCGAGCACCGCCTGCAGGAGCGTGGGGACGAACTGCGCGATGGTGACGCTGCCCTCCCCGATCACGCGAGCGATGGCGCCAGGGTCCTTCTCCGCGCCCGGGGGGAGAAGGAGCATCCTCGCGCCCGTGGCGAGCGTCGTCCACAGCTCCCACACGGAAGCGTCGAACGAGATGGACGTGCGCTGCAGCACCGTGTCGTCCGCGCCGATGCCGAACGCGCCGGCCTGCCACACGGTGTGGTTGACCAGGCTGCGGTGCTCGACCAGCACACCCTTCGGCCTTCCCGTGGAGCCGGAGGTGTAGATGACGTACGCGAGGTGGCCGGGCCGCAGCCCCGTGCCGTCGAGATTCGTCTCCGGCTCGCCCGCCCACGCCGGAGCCGCGGCATCAAGAACGATGGTTGGGACGCCCACCTCCGCGAACGACGGAGCCACCGACGCCTGCACCAGGAGCGCGGCCGGCGCGCTGTCCTCCAGCATGTAGTGCAGCCGGTCGGCCGGGTACGCCGGGTCCAGGGGTACGTACGCGCCGCCCGCCTTGAGGATGGCAAGAAGGCCCACGACCATCACCGGTCCCCGCTCCACGGAGATCGCTACGCGCGCGTCTGGCCCCACGCCTCGCGCGCGGAGGTGGCGCGCGAGCCGGTTGGCGCGCGCGTTC
>NZ_DATBNB010000699.1 GCF_036554565.1 Longimicrobium sp.
CGCACTCGAATTCTCCTCTCCCCCATGGGGTTTATGGGGGAGAGGCCGGGAGAGGGGGGCGCCGCGGCATTCATCGCAATCCGTCGAACCCCGGCCGTAGTTATCCCGTCCTCCGGCGCCGCCCTTGCCACGCCCCGCGCCCGCACCCCATCATCCCTGCGGCGCAGTTCCATCCCCACCGCTTCCCATCCATGGACCGCAACCGAATCATCACCATCGCCGTGGGCGCCGCGCTCCTCGGCTTCCTCCTCGGCTTTCTGCCCCAGTGGTCGCGCGCGAACGGGCTGCGCGACGATCTCGATGATACGCGTCTGCAGCTGCGGACGGCGCAGATCGAAAACCGCATCGGCGCCGCGCTGGCGGAGTCGCTGCGCAGCAACTACGAGCGCTCGCGGCAGGTGATGACCACGGTGTTCAGCGACCTGCAGGCCGTTCGCGGGCAGGTTTCGCCCGCGCAGCAGAAGGAGGTGGACGCCATCCTGGCGCAGCGCGACGAGATGGTTACGCTGCTGGCCCGCGCCGCGCCCGAGAGCAGCCAGCGCCTGATGCTCATCCACACGCGCTACCACGGCGCGTTCTCCGGTGACACCGCGCCGGCGACCACCCCCGCAGGTCCCTCGGTGCCCGGCAAGCCCGCGCGCTGACGGCGCGGACGCGGTGAAAAGAAAGAGGCCGGGCGCTCGCGCGCCCGGCCTCCGTCGTTCGTTCCGCAGCGCGCCCCTCAGATCCGGCGCAGGTTCCGCACGTTGTGCCGGCGCTCGCGCCAGGCGTCGACGCTGTACTTTCCCCCGCCGCGGGCGGCGAAGTAGAAGAAGACGAAGCAGTACAGCGCGGCCAGCTCGCCCCGGTTTACGATGGGCCAGAACCCGTCTGGCGCGTGCGACTGGAAGTAGGCCACGGCCAGCATTCCCGACAGCAGGAACGCCACCGGCCGCGTGAACAGCCCCACCACCAGCAGCGGCGCCACGAACACCTCCAGCACCCCCGCCAGCCCGCTCTGCGACAGCAGCGGCGCCGTGGCGCCGGGCGTGCCGCGCCATCCGCCCAGCTCGCCGAACAGCTTCTGCGCGCCGTGCTGCATCAGCATCAGCCCGGCGACGACGCGCAGCAGCGCCAGCGTGGCTTCTTCGTAGCGGTGCATGAAGAACCGGCTTTCCCCCATCCACCCTTCCCGCTGCCCCCGGTTGCCCTCGCCCGCCGGAATGCTCACCGCGATCCGCCGCCGGAGATGCCCTGCTTCTCCTTGGCCTCGCGGCGCTCGCGCTCGGCGTGGTGGGCGGCGCGAAGGCGGTCGTATTCCGCCTGCTGGGCGGGGGTGAGCACCTGGCGCACCTCTGCCCGCGCGCTGTCGTGCGCCGCGCGGATGGGCGCCCCGTGCACCTGCCAGACGGTGTCCATGCGGGCGCGGCGCCGGGCCATGATGGCGTCGATGCGCTGGCGCTGCTCGGGCGAGAGCGAAAGCTTCTCGAAAATCGAATGCGGCCCGCGCCGGTCCGAGCATTCGGCCGCTGTGGCCGTCCTGGGCTCGGTTTCGCGGGCGGAAAGGGCGCGGCTGGACGCGGCGCCGGCCAGCAGGCCGGCGGCGAAGGTCACCACCAGCATTCCCATTCCCATCAGGCGCGTGCGGCTGGGGCGGTTCACGGGCGTACCCCCGGGTGTGTCAGGTCAGCGTGCATCGTTCACTTCGTCGTCCCACTGGGCCAGCAGGTCTTCTTCGGTGGGCGGCCGGTCTTCGGCTACCCAGTCGCTGGCGGGCCCCGGAATGCTCAGCGCGTCGGCCACGGTCAGCGGCAGCGGCTCGGCAGCGGCGGCGGGCCCGGTGCGGGTGAGCAGCCCCAGCGACAGCGCGGCGACCACCGCGGCGGCGGCCAGCGTGGGACGTGCCCACGCGGCCAGCTCCGAAAGCGGCGTGCGCTGCACCACGCCCACCCGCGCGCGCGCCAGCACGGCGCCGATCAGGCGCTCGCGGCGGTGCGCCGGCAGGGCCAGCGGTGACAGGTCGATCGGCTCCGGCTCCATCATTCCTCCTCGCGAACCAGGGCCTGCAAGCGGGCGCGAACCGCGCGGCGGGCGTTGAACAGGTGGTAGCGTACGGTGCCTTCGGGCATCCCCAGCACGTCGCCGATCTCGCGGTGCTTCCAGCCTTCCAGGTCGTGCATCAGCAGAACCTCGCGCTGGCCCTGCGTGAGCCCCGACATGGCCTCCGTCAGCTGGTCGCGCAGGTCGGCGCGTTCGGCGTCGTCGGCGGGCGAGTCGGGAGAGGCGGCGTGGCTGGCGTCGTCCAGCGGCTCGGCGGCGCGAATGCCCAGGTAGCGGCGATGGTTCAGGGCGCGGTTGCGGACGATGCGCACCAGCCATCCCCCGAACTTGCGCGGGTCGCGGCACTCGGCCAGCCGCTCCAGCGCCAGGACCATGGCGTCCTGCACCACGTCCTCGGCATCGTGGGGGTTGCGCGTGACGGCCAGGGCTACGGCGTAGGCGGTGCCGGCGTGCGCGCGCAGCAGGGCGTCTGCCGCCCCGGCGTGCCCGGCCAGCGCTCGCCGCACCAGGCGGGCGTCGTCGTCGCTCATCCTGCAGGGGTAGACACGCGCGGCCGGAAAAACGCTGGCTCGC
>NZ_DATBNB010000700.1 GCF_036554565.1 Longimicrobium sp.
CGTCGAGGTCCGGCTCCACCGGAAAGCGGTTGCTCGCGGCCGTGTAGCCCCACAGCCCGCCGGAGCGGCGTTCCCGCAGCAGAAAGGCCGCCGCGCGATCCGCCAGGGGCCTGGCGGCGGCGTCATCCCGCAGCCAAGACAGGGCATAGAGCGCAAAAGTAGTTACGAAAGGAGAAGCGTCGAGCACCCCCTGCCCCGAAAGCCCGGCGTCGCGGTACCAGGAGCTCGGAAACTCTCCGCTCTCCAGCTGGACCTGGTCCATGAAGCTGAGCGCGCGCTGCAGCGCTGGGCAGACGCATGCGTCGAGGTTCGTTTCACCAGCCATCGTTCAGTTGCAGGTAAACGAGTCCGAGCTCACCGGCCTCCGTACCCTAGCTTCCGTCCTTCCGATGCGCAAATATTTTTTTCTTGACGAAACGTGCGACCCTCGATAACCTATCCGTCCATCCGCGTGCGGATCGTACTCGGGTTCGAGGATCAGTCGGTTAGAGGTCCGGTCGGGCGAGGAGCGGCTCCGGGTTCTTTCAAGAAGTCCAATTTTTCCACGCGCAATTACACAGGAGGCCCCATCATGGCGAGCTACTGGAAGGAACGGCTGGATCAGCGGGCGGCGGAAGACTCCGCCTTCCGTGAGCAACTCAAATCGGATCCGCGCGCCGCGCTGCAGAGCGCGCTTGGCGTGACCGTCCCGGACCACGTCCGCCTCAACGTGGTCGAGGACGGACCGAACCAGCTGACGATCGCGGTACCCGCCCGGTCGGACGGCGGTGGCGCGAGCGCGTCCGCCGCAGCGGACAGCTGCGACACGGTGAACATCGGGTGGACGGTCGGCTGCACCGGTTCCTGCTAGGACGGCGCAGCACGGCGATGTAGCTGGTGAGCCGCTCCTCGGCGACCCCTCGCGACCTGCCTCGCTTTCCGGCACTACGGGCGAAAACCCATGTCGACTCAAGATGGCCACGCCGCGCAACCCTGGCTGAAACACGGGTGGATCAAGCAGAAGCGCGCCTACCTGGAAGCACGGACCCGCGCGATGATCGTGCACCGCGCCTGGCGCGACCCGGAGTTCCGTGAGCGTCTGCTGGCCGATCCACGCGCCGCTCTCGCAGCGGTGCTCGATCTGCGGATTCCGGATGATGTGGAGATCGAGATCGTTCAGGAAGCGGAAGGCGAGATGACGCTGGTCCTTCCGCACATGCCCGAGAGCAGCCGCCCACCGGGCACGCTCGCCGGGGCCTCCGGGCGGCTGGACGCCTGCAGCACCCACGTCCTCATGTGGACAGGGGGGTGCACGGGTACCTGCTAGGGTGCTCGGAAAGGTCCCGACGCAAGGTGCCAGGGTCTCCCATGCCCTGAGTGCTCCGGATGGCGGCAGCGAAAAACGCTTTGATTTTGTTGAGACGCGACAGCGGGAACCCTCGTTGATGCTGCAGACGACATGCGCAATCCGACTCTGATCGACGCCATCATCGCCAACGGAGCCGGCCTGCAGGAGCGGCTCACGGCTGGCGTGACGGTAGACCAGCGCCGGTTCGTCCCTTCATTCGAGCTCCAGCAGGTCGAGCGCTGGAAGACCCTGCTCGGCGAGAGCCATCCGGAGGCGCTGGAACGCCGCCTCACGGCGGCGGGAATCCGGTACGCACCCGCGGAGCTGGCCTCCCGCATCGGGCCGCTGAAGGCGCTGGCCGGCCGGCCCGAGTGGCTCGACGCGTTTCTGGAGATCCACGCGGCGCTGAAAGCCGCCGCCGACACGCCGCGGTTCGACCCTCCCGCGGGCCCGTGGCGCTTCGTTCGCGCCAGCGACCCACTCCCCTTCCAGCACCTGCTTGCACCCGTGGTGGTGCTTGCCTCGCGCGACCTGCATGCGCGCCGGCCCTGGGCAGGCTCGCTGCTCGCCGAAGCTGCGGTGGCTGAGGTGGAGCGGGGGCTACTGCAGACGCTGGTCTATCTCTTCTCACGCAGCCTGCAGAGCGATTTCAGCTACTTCCGCGGCGGGGACCCCGTTTCATGGCGGGGTGTGGACGCCGAGGGCGACGAACTGTACCGGGAGTTCTGCCACCACCTGCTGGCGCACGGGCTGGACGATTTCTTCGCCACCCGTCCGGTGCTGGCGCGCCTGCTCGTGTGCGCGGTTCAGACGTGGAGCGGTGCGACCGCACGCCTGCTCGACCGGCTCCGCGCGGACCTTGCCCTCCTGGAGACGGAGTTCGGCGGCGGCCGGCCGCTCGGACGCGTGGTCGAGTTCGCCGGCAAGCTGTCGGACCGGCACGACGGCGGCGACTCCGTGGCCGTGCTGGGCTTCGCCTCGGGGCAGCGGATCGTCTACAAACCGCGCGACCTGCGGATCGAGCAGTGGTTCAACGCTCTCCTCGCGGGGCTGAACGGGACCGGCTCGATGCCGCGTCTGCGTACGCTGCGCGTGTGTGTGCGCGAGCGCTACGGGTGGACCGAGTTCGTGGAGCCCCTGCCCTGCGCCGATGCGGGGGGAATCGTGGCGTTCTACGAGCGGGCGGGTGCGCTCCTGTGTCTGGCGTACGTGCTGGGCGGAACAGACCTGCACGCCGAAAACCTCATGGCGTCGGGCGCGGACCCCGTGCTCGTCGACGTGGAGATGCTCTTCCAGCCCGAGTGCGAGTTCGCTCCGCTGCTCCCGGCGGCGGAATCGGCGCAGGAAGACCACCCGGTATGGCCGCCGACACAGGTGTACGCCACGGGGCTGCTCCCCATCGGCTCCCTCCAAGGGCACGGCACGGTGGACCTGAGCGGGCTCGGGGCAACTCCGGGGCAGTCCACGGGCCGGACGCTGCCCGCGTTCGGCCAGGTGAACCGCTCGGGAATGTGCCTGCTCGACGAGGAGGTGCGTACGCCGGGCCTGCCCAACCGGCCCGCCTGCGGCGGGGTGCATGCCGGCGTGCGGGACCACGCAGACGCGGTCGCCCGCGGCTTTGCCGCCGCGTGGGGCACGGTCATTCGGCACCGCGTCGAGGTGCTGGAACGGGTGGAGCAATGCGTGGCGCTGCCGATCCGCGTCGTGTTCCGGCCAACCCGCCACTACAGCGATCTGCGGTTTGAAGCCGTCTCCCCGGGCGCCGTCCGGAGCGGTACAGCGCACGACCTGGTGTACGAGCGGCTCTACGCCGCCGCGCTGGACGGGCCGGCGCGGCAGCCCCTGGTCCGCCTTGCGGCCTCCGAGGTGCGGACGCTCCGGCGCCTCGACATCCCCCGTTTCACCACGGCCGCGGACGCGACCTGGGTGGAACTGGATGACGGGGTCCGCATCGAGGGCTGCCTGAGCCGGTCCGGATACGCGCGCGTCGTGGAACGGGTCCGTACCATGGACCTCGGCTCTCTCGACGTTCACCTCCAGCTGATCGGACTGGCGCTCGCGACGGACGACGGCCCGCGTCCCGCCGCCCCCGCCGGCACGGGTGGGAGAGCGGAAGCGCACGACCCGCTGGGGGCGGACGATGCCGTGGCCGCGGCCGCTGGCATCGTGGCGTACCTGCGGCGCAAGGCGCTGTACCGGGGCAAAGACGTCTTGTGGCTGGGTGTCCGGGGAATGCACGAGAGTGCGACACCGCACCTGAGGCCGCTCCGGTTCGACCTGTACTCCGGGAGCGTGGGCGTGGCCCTTTTCCTGGCCGCCTTCGCCCGCGTCACGGGCGACCCCGAGGCTCGCCGGATGGCACTGGGGGCGCTCTCGGAGCTGCGCTGCGCCCTTCGGCGGCCGGGGGATTCACCTCTCGCGCGCTACGACGTCGGCGGTGCCTCGGGGCTCGGATCGGTGGCCTACGGGCTGCTGCGCTGCGGAACGCTTCTGAACGATGGCGGCATCGTGGAGGACGCGGGCCGCGCGGCCCGCCTGATCACCCCCGAACGAGTGGCCGCCGACGAAGTACTGGACGTGATGCGCGGGGCGGCCGGAGGCCTGCTCGGGATCCTGGCTGTGCACGAGGCCGCGCCCGAGCCGGCACTGGTGGACAACGCGCTCGCCTGTGCCCGGCACCTCGTGCACACCCGCGTGGAGTCCGGCGATGGAGCGTGTGCGTGGCGCACCATCCGCCGCGAGCGGCGCTCCGGGCTTTCGCACGGCGCCGCGGGGATTGCGTACGCGCTCATGCGGGTTCATCACCACTTCCCCGGCGAGGGCTTCGGCCGCGTCGCCCGGGAGGCGGTTGCGTTCGAGAACACGCTCTACGATCCCGATGCGGGCGACTGGCGGGCCCTCCTCCCCGAGGACGCCGACGGCAATGCGCGACGGAGCATGTGCACCTGGTGCAATGGCGCGGCGGGGATCGGGCTCGCGCGGCTGCTCGGCGACGCACCCGCCACGCGCGACGACGTGGACCGCGCGTTGCGAGCCACGCTGCGCTCGCTCGGCACGGGGGCGGACTTCGTCTGCTGCGGCGAGACGGGGCGCGTGGAGCTACTGCTTGAGGCCGCCGAACGCCTGGATCTTCCGGAGCAGGCGTTCGTGGCTCGCCGTCACCTGGCCTGGATGGTGGGCCGGGCGGCCGGGTCCGGGGGCTTTCACCTGGGGACCGGCCGCTCCGGTGGAAACCAGGATGTCGGCCTGTTCACCGGGCTCGCGGGCATCGGCTACCAGCTCCTGCGCTCCACGCACCCCGGCCAGGTGCCGCCGTTCCTCGGATGGAGGTGACGCGGGGGGGGGCGGGCCCCACGTGCACGGGCGCGCTCCGACCGACCCCGGCGCGGCCTCCGCACCGGGTTCCGTACGGAAGAAAGCGGCTCCGCGTAACCCTTCGCCGCGCGTCCTTCCGACCTGTGGCCAGGCTCCCGCGCACCGGGAACGCTGGCGTCCTTTCTCGGCCGTTTACCTCTGGGCATTGCCATGACATCGGATGGAGGGGGAGAGCACCTGTCGTGGCTCGCGGAGCAGAGCCTGCTCCTCGGATCGCAGTGCTACGCGCGGCTGCTCTCGCGCGCCTGGGCCGATCCGGACTTTCATCGTCTCCTGGTGCGGCATCCTGAGCAGGCGATGGAGCAGGAGTTCGGGGGCTCCGTGGGAGAGCGCGTGACGGTGCGGGTGCTGGAAGAGCCACCGGGACGCCTGGTGCTGGTGCTGCCCCCAAACCCGTACGCCCGGGGGGGCCGATGATTGCCGCGGAAGCGTGCTCGCTGGCCGGGATGCTGGACCAGTTGCGGCCCCACGTTCCCGCGGCGCTGATTTCGGACGCGGCGTGGACGCGTGTGCAGGGGATGGCCGGGCAGGTACCGGCCGCGCTTCCGCGGGTCGTCGGACTCGAATGCAGGCTGGCCCACGACGCCCGAACGGACCTGGCGCTGGGGCTCGAGCCCGCGGGCGGCGCGCTCTTGGCGGGCGGGGGCTCATGGGTGGCGCCTGGCACGCCCGAACACCCCGTGTGGGAACGCATCCGCTCCTTCTGCCGCCCCCGGGGCGCCGGCAGCGGCCTCACCGCGGAGGAAACCCTTTCGATCTGGCTGGAGTTCGACGACGTCGGCGACGCCGCAGAGGGGCCCGTCTCCCTCCCTGTCCCGGGGATCTTCATCGAGATTGCGCCTGCGCTTCGCGGTGAGGCGGCGCGGACCGCGTGCCTGGCGTTCGTCACCCGCGTGATCGGCGAACTGGCCGGCGAGCACGCGGTGGCGTCCCTTTCCGCTCCCCTGCGACACTGCTTCTCCGCCCTGCCGTCGGGCGCGTGCGTCCCCGGTTTCGGCTTCTTTCCCGGACGCGCCGCCAGCGCCGTCCGCGTCAACGTCTCGTGCCCGGATGCCGCCCGGCTGGTTTTGTACCTTCAGGCCGTAGGGTGGCCGGGAGAGGCGAACGTGCTCCGTTCCACGCTGGCCGAAGCCGCGCGCGCGCGTGGACGAACCGGCTGCGACGCGCCTGAGCAGATCCACTTCGATCTCGCTCCCCACGTTCTGCCACGGCTCGGCCTGGAGTACTTCCTGGCGCGAACGCCGCAAGCGAATGGGACCCTTGTGGAGGCCCGGTTCCTCGACGCCCTCGTGAGCCGCGGCCTGTGCACGCCAGGGAAGCGGGCCGCGCTCCACGCGTGGCCCGGCACGTCCCTGACCGCCTTCGCGCACACGCTCTGGGTCAGCCGCGTGCGGCGCCTGGTGCACCACCTGAAGCTGGTCTGCGAGGGGGGCATCCCGGTAGAAGCCAAGGCATACCTCGGCATCTATCAGGTGTAGGCACGCGGCGCGTGCCGTCGAGTCGGGATCCGGGCGGAGCACGACGGCCGACGGCCGTGTCGCCGCCATAACGCAGTGGACTTCCAGCAGGAAGGTCCGCCGCCCGTCCCTCTCCATACCATCGGATTCCCCTGCGTGGCGGTGGACCGCCACGCCAGCCGATCACCGCCGCCGGGAGCGCCGGCGGCCCTGCGGGAGATGAGGCGATGAACGACGAAAATGGCGGTACCCCCGCCGGCGGCAACGCCGAGGTGAGCTCCTGGTACCGGTCGGGCGACACGATCGGCGAAACCACCATCGGCACCGGCGTGGGCGGTGACAAGACAGTCACGTTCTCGGTGGTGAACGGCGCCATGATCTTCGAAGGCGACATCTACCTGGGCCGCGTCGAAGAGATGGAGGTCCCCGAGGTCCAGGGGATCGGCCGCACGGGGGAGCAGTTCCGCTGGCCGGGAGGCACGATCCCGTACGTGATCAACCCGTCCCTCCCCAACCCGGAGCGCGTTGCGCAGGCCATAGAGCACTGGCACGCCAACACGCGCATTCGCCTGGTCCCGCGGAGCAACGAGCCGGACTACGTGGAGTTCCTGGACGACTGGGGCTGCTACTCGCAGGTGGGGCGCATCGGCGGCCGGCAGGTGATCTCCCTGGGTCCGAACTGCCCGGTCGGGGCCGCCATCCACGAGATCGGCCACGCGGTGGGTCTGTGGCACGAGCAGAGCCGCGAAGACCGCGGCAAGTTCGTGGAGGTGCTGACGGCCAACATCCAGTCCAACGCGCGCCACAACTTCGATCAGCACATCCTGGACGGCGACGACCTGGGGCAGTACGACTTCGGGTCCATCATGCACTACCCGCCCGGCGCGTTCACCATCAACGGCCAGCCCACACTTCGACCGCTGGTGCCGCTTCCGCCGGGTGTAGTGATGGGCCAGCGCAACGGGCTGAGTGAAGGCGACAAGGCGGCGGTGCAAGCCCTTTACCCGGAGCTGTACAACGACTGATCGCGCTGCGGCGGGGGACGGCAGGCGAGTCACGGGCGAGGTGCGCCTGGCCCCGGGGGCAGCCCCTCCCTCCCACCCCGCCACCGTTCGCATCCGGCTCATGGACGTGAGCCTCCAGGACATGGAGGCGCGCATCGTGGCGGAGCAGGTCATCCACGACGCCAGGCCGGATCGCTCCCAGGGCGTCCCGTTCATGCTGGACGCCACGTCCATCGATCCTGCGGCGACCTACGCGGTGCAAGCGCATGTGGAGACACGGGGCAATGCGCAGGTGAGGCCGGGTGACTGGGTTTCGATGCAGTCTTACCCGGTGCTCACCCACGGCGCCCCGGACCACGTGGTGGTGCAGGTGGAGCGGGTGTGACCGGGCACCATGAATGAGGACGTGAGGAGAGACAATGACCAGGATGATCACCGCCCACTACATGCACGAGGCAGAGCGGGAGGCGGCCCGCCGGAGCATGCCGGGCGCGCTGGTGACGGACGCGTTCGTTCACGGCCAGATCGAGGAAGAGCGGATCGAGCAGCTCAGGGCCCAGGGGCTGTTCGTGGAGGTACACGACGACGAGGAGCCTCTCGCGGGCGACGCAGGGGCGAGGGGGGCTGTGGAGAGGTCGGCTGCCGTCTTGCCGGAACCCGTCGAGGACGCGTTCTACATCCTGCGGCTGCGCCGGCCGCTCCTTCCCGGCGACCACGAACGGCTGGCGGGGATGGGAGTGGAGGTCCTCGAGCGGGTGGCTCCCGTGCGCAGCGAGTGGGAGCCTCATGAGACGCGGCCGGCGGAGCGCCGGGAGTTCAAGGCGCGCCTCGCGGCCGGGCAGCTGCCCGCCGTGCGGCTCCTCGACTTCGTGCATTCAGCCCGGCTGTATGGTGTCGGGCAAACGCCGGTGCTGAGCCGTCCCCCGACCGACCTCCCCCAGGGCGATCCCGGGAGCGGGCTGGAAGCCGCCACCGGCGCGCGCCCTAGGCGCATCTATGACGTTGTGCTGCACCGCCCGGCCGACACGCACCCTGAGGACCGCGACGCGGTGCTGGCCTGGCTTCGCGACCATGGCGTGCCGGTCACGGGTACGGCGCGGCGGAAGATCCGCGTGGAGCTGGATTCTGCGATGGAGCCGGACCTGCGCGCGCTGCACGAAGTGGCCTTGCTGGACGAGTACGCGGAGCCGCAACTGCTGAACGACCACGCACGGCGAATTCTGGGCGTGGACCCCGTCGCCCCCGGTGCGCCGGGAATCCCGCAGACCGGAAAGGGGCAGGTGGTGGGGATTGCGGATACGGGGATCGACCAGACGCACAAGGACTTCAGCGGGCGCATCCGCAAGGTGATCCCCCGGGGGCGGCCCGGCGACGCCAGCGATTCGCACGGCCACGGCACTCACGTCGCCGGCTCCGTTGCGGGCACGGGGGCGGAGTCCAACGGCGAGATCCGCGGCGTGGCACCCGAAGCGGAGATCGTCTTCCAGTCCATCTGCGACGCCAGCGGAAAACTGGCCCTTCCTGTGGATGTGGGAGACCTGTTGCAGGAGGCATACGACGAGCAGGCCCGCATCCACAACAACAGCTGGGGCGCCAAGACGGGATCGCAGTATCGCAGCACCTCGTTCGACGTGGACGACTTCGTCTGCCGCCGCCGCGACATGCTGGTCGTGATCGCGGCGGGGAACGAGGGCACCGCCGTCAGCTCCGCTGTCCCCTTGCGCGCGGCCGCGGGCTACCCGGACTGGCTGAGCATCGGGGCGCCGGCTACCAGCAAGAACGCGCTGGTCGTGGGCGCCAGCCGCAGCAGCCGCACGTCGGGCGGATGGGCGGCGGACACCTGGAACGCCCGGTGGCCGGATCGCTTCCGGACACCAGACGGCATTTCCGTGGAGACCATCTCCGGCAGCCCCGAGTGCCTGGCAGGGTTCAGCAGCCGCGGGCCCTGCATGGACGACCGTGTGAAACCCGACCTGGTGGCGCCGGGCACCGACATCCTCTCCACCCGGCCCGCGAAGGTGGATGATCCAAGCGTGTTCTGGGCCGTGGAGAACGACCACTACGCGTACATGGGCGGCACCAGCATGGCGGCGCCCCTGGTGGCGGGGTGCGCCGCGCTCGTGCGCGAGTACTACGTGGACGAACGCGGCCACACGCCCAGCGCAGCGCTGCTCAAAGCCACGCTGGTCAACGGTAGCCGCTGGCTGAGCGGCAGCGACGCGGTCGAGGGGCACAAGGTCTCGCCCAACTTCCACCAGGGCTTCGGCGCGGTGCACCTTCCCACCACGATCCCCAGCCCCGGCAACCCGCGCCTCCGGCTGGAGTTCTTCGACCCGTGGGATACGCCCGCGCAGTGGCTGGCCATGAGCGGGCTCGCGCGCCAGTGGGACATCCAGGTGAACGGGGGCACGGAACTGCGCGTCTGCCTGGTCTACACGGACCTTCCCGCCTCCGGGCTGCAGAACCGGCTGAACCTGTTCGTAGCCGAGAACGGGGGTTCGGGCCGGTGGGTGGGCAATCAGGACCTGCCATATAACCCCAAGTGCGTGCCAGACCCGTACAACAACGTCCAGGTGGTGCGCGTCCCCACCCCCGCCTCCGGGGAGTATCGCGTCAAAGTCTCCGCTACCAGCCTGCTGCAGCCGCAGGACTTCGCGCTCGTCGTGACCGGGGACCTGGCGAGCGGCCTCTGACCTGGACCGCACGCTGAACGGAGCCGGGCAGAGAAAAAGAAATCCCGGAGGAGGCGCCGCCTCCGGGTCTCTCCCTCTGCTGCCCTCTCCGACCCGACCGAGCGCAACCGAACGAATCGGATTCGGGAGATCGCCACTGGCGGGCGGCTACCGATCGTCAGCCCTCGCCGAGCGCCGCCGCGATCTCCTCCCGCACCCACGCGTCCGCTTCCACCTCCGCGCGGCCGGCGAGCGCCTGCCGCGCCGCTTCCCTGCCGGTGCGCCCCAGTGCCCACGCCGCGTGCCCCCGCACGAGCGGCTCCTCGTCGTTCAGCGCGACGGCGAGCACGGGGATGGCGTCCGGCGAGCCCCAGTTGCCGAGCGCGACCGCCACGTTCCGGAGGAGACCGCGGCGCTTGGCGCGTTTGATGGGCGAGCCCTTGAAGCGCGCGCTGAACTCCTCCTGCGTCATCGTCATCCACTCGATCAGCGAGGGCCCGTCGAGCCCCTCGCGCGCCAGGAACGCTGGGTCGGCTGACGGCGTGGCGAAGCGGTTCCACGGGCAGACCTCCTGGCAGATGTCGCAGCCGTAGACGCGGTTGCCGATCATCGGGCGCAGGTCGCGGGGGATGGCGCCCTTGAGCTCGATGGTCAGGTAGCTGATGCACCGGCGCGCATCCATGCGGGGCGCGCCTGTTTCGTCACGCCCCAGGAGAGCGCCCGTGGGGCATGCGCTCACGCAGGCATTGCAGGTTCCGCAGTGGTCCTTCTGGAACGGCTGGTCGTACGCCAGCTCGACGTCCAGCAGGACGACGCCCAGGAACCAGAACGAGCCGCCGCGGGGCTGGATGAGCATGGTGTTGCGCGCCTGCCAGCCCAGCCCGGCGCGGCTGGCCAGCTCGCGTTCCAGCACGGCGCCGGTGTCGACGTAGGCCCGGCCGGTGACGGGCAGAAGCTCGGCGTCGATCCACTCCTGGAGCGCGATCAGGCGCTCCTTCATCAGCTCGTGGTAATCGTGGTTGCGGGCGTAGCGGGCGACGATTCCGCGCGAGGGATCGGCCGTGACGCCCGGATCGGCATCTACGTTGTAGTACTCCAGCCCTACGACCACGGCCGACTTTGCGCCGGGGACCAGGACGGCCGGGTCGCGGCGCTTGGCGACGGCGTCCTCACGGGCAAGGTAGCCCATCTCGCCGTGCATCCCCTCGCCCACCCATCGCGCGTACGCGTCCCCCTGCGCGCTCTCGTGCGCCGGGGCGATGCCCACCACGCCAAAGCCCATTTCCAGGGCCCGGCCTCTGATGCGCTCGCTGAGCTCAGTGGGTGACGGCAGGGTGGATTCCATGGGCTGCACGTACCCCGCAACCTCGCTCACGTGCCTCTACTTACCTGCGAAAGTACACAGTGTTAACATCAACAGCGGATCTCACGCGGAGGCGCGGAGGTCGCGGAGAACTGCGGAGATAGAAAGAGAGGCGGGGATGAGGGATGTCGATGAGGTGAGCGGCGCAATCGTGGATGCCGCGCTGCGGCTACACACGCGGCTCGGGCCGGGGTTGCTGGAGTCCGTTTACGAAGTGCTCCTCGCCCGGATGCTGGAGAAGCGCGGACTCTCCGTCGAGCGCCAGCTACCTGTCACCTTCGAGATGGACGGGATACGATTCGAGGAGGGATTCCGGGTCGACTTGCTAGTAGACAAGCGCATCGTAGTGGAACTCAAGTCAGTGGAGAAGCTTGCCGATGTACATCCCAAGCAACTCCTGACATACCTTCGTCTGCTGGATCTCCGAGTCGGGCTCCTGATCAACTTCGGTGCGGCGCGGATGAAAGATGGAATTCATCGGATCGTGAACGGACACACCCCCTCGACCGCGTCACCGCTGCGGCTGCACAAGAGTCCTATGCAGTTCTCCGCGACCTCCGCGCCTCCGCGTGATACTTGACGAGCCTGGAGACAGGCGGGCACTTTGCGCGCTCGCCTGAACCCGGGAAGGAAGCACGCGCATGGCAGACAGACTGGAAGAGTTCCGCCGCTTCAGGGAGCGCATGAACGAGCGCATTCTCGAGGCCGGCAACCTGGAAATCAAGCGCTTTTTCGCGCTCGACACCCGCTGCTACGAACCCGGCGCGCTGGACGTAAAGACCAAGGAGCTGCTGGGCCTCGTCGCCTCAATGGTGCTGCGCTGCGACGACTGCGTGACGTACCACCTGGTCCGCTGCAAGGAAGAAGGCGTCGGCGACGCCGAGCTCTTCGAAACGTTCAACGTGGGGCTGATCGTCGGCGGCAGCATCGTCATCCCCCACCTGCGCCGCGCGGTAGACATGCTCGACCGCCTGAACGCCGGCGGACCCATCGACGTCGACCGCGAAACGGCCGAATGAGCGCCATCCCACACCCGGAGCTGGAGCGCTTCCGCACCGAGTTCCCCATCCTGCAGACGCGCACGTACCTGAACTCGTGCTCGCTGGGCGCCCTGTCGCGACGGTCGATGGGGTACCTGGGCGAGTACCAGGCCCTGTGGAACACCATGGGCGCCAGCGCGTGGTACGAGCTGTGGATGGGCCGCATCGGCCAGCTGAAGCAGGGCGTCGCCACCATGTGGAACGCCCAGGAGTCCGAGATCGCCCTGTCGCCCAGCGTGTCGGGCGCGCTGTCGTCCATCGCTTCGTCCATCGACTACACGAAGCGCAACAAGGTGGTGGTCGCCGAGCTGGACTTCCCCACCCTCGTCTACCAGTGGCTGGCCCGCCCCGACGTCGAGGTCGTCCGCGTGCCCTCCGACGACGGCATCGGCGTGCCGCCCGAGCGCTGGGCCGAGTACGTGGACGAGCGCACCGCCCTGGTGGCCACCAGCCACGTGTTCTACGGCACCGGCTACATCCAGGACCTTTCCGGCGCCGCCAGGGCCGCGCGCGACAAAGGGGCGCTGTTCCTGGTCGACGGCTACCAGGCCGCGGGGCAGATCACCGTCGATCCCCGCGCCGTCGACGCCGACATCTACGTGGCGGGGCCGCTCAAGTGGCTCCTGGGCGGCCCCGGGCTGGCGTTCCTGTACGTCCGCCAGGAGCGCATCGCCGAGCTGCGGCCCACCATCGCCTCGTGGTTCGGCGCGCGCGACCAGTTCGAGTTCCGCAACGACGAGCTGGATTTCCGCTACGACGCGGGGCGCTTTTCCATGGGCACCCCCGCCGTTCCCACCGTGTACACGGCGCTGGGAGGGCTGGAGATCTTTGCCGAGGCCGGGCAGGAAAACGCGTACGAGCGCATCGCCGCGCTCACCGAAGACCTGGTGGGGCTGGTGGATGAGCAGGGGTGGGAGGTGAAGATCTCGCGCGAGCCCGCGCACCGCTCGGGGATCATCCTGGTGCGCCACGACGACGCGGCCGGCGCCGTCCGCCAGCTCGCCGACCGCAACATCATCGTCGACCACCGCGCCGGCTACGTGCGCGTTTCGCCCCACTTCTACAACACGCCGGACGAGAGCCGGATGTTCGTCGAGGCGCTGCGCCAGGTCTGAGCGGCACCGCGCGGAGAGACGGAGGGCACGGAGGAAAGGCAGCACTCCGCCCTTCCTCCGTGCCCTCCGTGCGAAACCCGGCGGTCGTGCTTACTTCGAAGGCCGGTTTTCGTCGTCCACCGCGTCCACCGCCGTCTTGATGGTGCCGCCGGTCTTGCCGGTGCGGGCGGGGATGGCAAGACGGATCTCGCCCACGTTGTTCGCGTAGCTGGCCTCCGCGAAGTTGTGGCACAAGCCGGTGGCGCTGTTGCGCACCGGGCAGGGCTCGCCGCGCGCGGGCGTAAAGCCCGGGTTCACCGTGATGCGCAGGATG
>NZ_DATBNB010000701.1 GCF_036554565.1 Longimicrobium sp.
GGACCGGCTGTGTCCTCCGATCCATCCCGACTCTTTAGCGTTTTTTTAACGTGGTACGCAAGCGGTCGCGCAAATCCATCCACGGCACGTATCTCACGTGCAAGGGCCAATCTACGGCGTTCAGGGGCGTCGGCGCAAGGGCTAGGGGAGTGGCGCGCCTTGCGCCCGCCGCGCGCTTCGCCATATTGCGGATGAAATATGGCTGGAAACGAAAACCATTCATCATGAGGGACGGAAGATGAAAAAGCTGCGCCTGAACCTGGATTCCCTGCACGTCGACTCCTTCCAGACCGCCCCGCTCGTCTGGGGGCACGGCACCGTCCGCCCGCACGAGAGCCTGGACCCGGAACCGGACCCCGTCCCGGTAGCCTACGACTGCTACCCCACTGGGAGCGGGACCTGCGCCGGCGGGACCTGCGCCGCCGGGAGCTGCGCCCATACGTGCGGTGGAGCGTGCACCAACGTAGCAACCTGTGGCGGCTACAGCTGCTGGCAGACCTGCGCCAACACCTGCGACGTCTGCACGCCGGATGAGGGCTGAGCACCGGCGGTACATCGGAGCCGAGCCGGACGGGTCCGGGCACCGCCCCTCGTCCGACGAAAAGCGCGCCTCGCGCGCCCAGAAAACGCCCCGACCGGAGCTGCCGGTCGGGGCGTTCTCTACGATGCAGCGACGTGCCTGCGCCGCACTACGCGGTTCCCGTCTTCCGGCGGCGAAGGAGCAAGTCGACTTGGGTCAGTTCCGGCGACCGCGGCGGTCTTCCGCGCGATCGCGCACGTCCTCGCGGCGGTCGCGGGCCCGGCGCAGGGCGCGCTCCCTGTGTGCGCGGGCGGCTTCGCGATGGACTGCGCGCTCGCGGTGGGCATGGGCATGCTCGCGATGCCGCACCGCGTGCTCGCGGGCGCGGGCGGTGTGCTCACGCCGTCGCGCCGCATGCTCGCGAGCGCGGAGACCGTGGGTACGGTCTGTGGCGCCATGCTCGCGCATCCGGACAGCGTGCTCCCGCTGCCGAGCCGCATGCTCCCGCTGCCGCGCCGCGTGCTCGCGCCTCCGGCCGGCGTGCTCCCGCTGGCGAAGGGCGTGCTCGCGGTGGGCGCGTCCCTCGGCGTGGCGCGCTCGTGCATGCTCGCGGTGAACAGCGCGTTCCCGCTCGGCACGTACCTCGGGCGTCTGCGGGGGCGCCACCACCTGCGCGGCGAGGGAGGATGGCGCAATCGCGAGCGCCAGGGCCAGCAGCCACTTCGTCTTCATGTTTTCCGCTCCAGCGAGAGGGAGATGTCGTCGGGATGCGTTCCATGCCCGCATCCCAGAGTACAGCCCCACACGCCGGAGCGTTGGGCGGCTTTCAGCCCCCGGCGAGCGACGCCTGCAGCCGCTTGCGCGCTCGGCCGGCCAGCGTGCCGTTGAGCCACATCGCGGGGCCCACCAGCCAGTAAACGATCCCGCCGAGGAACGGCCCCATCCCGCCGCCAAAGACCGCCAGCAGAATGGAGAAAACGCCGATCCCCACGTTCACCATGCTCTCGCGCACCGTGGTGAGGGTATCGAACTGCTCCAGCGGGTCCAGCTCCAGCGACTCGCGCATGCGGTACGCGTGAAGGTGAAGCAGGGCGAAGATCAGGAACACCGCCACGTATCCGCCGCTGAACACCACCATCAGCATGGGCCACTGGTCGTGCGTCAGCACGGGATCGCCGCCCGCCGACACCGCCTGCCACGGCGCGGAGCCGGTGAACATCCCGAGGACGATGGTGAAGACGAACTTCAGCGGATACACGAAGAAGACGATGACGAACAGCAGCGCGGCGTTCAGCACCATCGTCACGCCGTCGTTCAGGCCGTAGCGGCGAAAGAAGCGGTACTGGTTCCACCACACCAGGAACAGCAGCGCGAAGCACGCGGCGAACGAGCCGAACCCACGCATCACTTCGAACAGCTGCGTGGCCGTGCGCGGCACCTCCAGCGACACCACCAGCAGCGTGATGGCAAAGCCGAACACCGCGTCGCTCAGCCCCTCCAGCCGCGACACTTCCCTGCCCCGCGGGCGAAATCCGTGAGATCGAGTCTGTTGCACGGCCATCAGGCGGGATCGGATCATGGGCGGAGTAGATGGGAGGAGGGTTGGGGAGAGACTGCGGGGATCGTCACTCGCCCAGACAGATGCGCTCCACCTCGTCGGCGTCGAGGGGCACGCCGCGGGTGAGGATCTCGTTGCCCTCCGCCGTCACGAGCACGTCGTCTTCCAGGCGAATGCCGATGCCGCGCAGCTCGGCCGGGATGTCGTCGGCGTCGGCGGGGATGTAGAGGCCGGGCTCCACCGTCAGCACCATCCCGGGTTGAAGGGCGACGGACTCGCCGGCGCGGTCGCGGTACATGCCCACGTCGTGCACGTCCATCCCGAGCCAGTGCGACGTCTGGTGCATGAAGAACCGCTTGAACGCCTCCGACTCGATTAGCGCGTCCACCTCACCCGTCAGCAGCCCCAGGTCCACCATCCCCTGCACCAGCACGCGCCGCGCGGCATCGTGAACGCCGCTGAACAGGGCGCCGGGGCGGATGGCCTCGATCGCCGCATCCACCGAAGCGCGGACGATGTCGTACACCCGGCGCTGCGGGGCGGAAAAACGGCCCGACGCGGGGAAGGTGCGGGTGATGTCGGAGCAGTACATCCCCACCTCCGCGCCCGAATCCACCAGCACCAGGTCGCCTTCCTCGATGCGGCGCGAGTTGGCGTGGTAGTGCAGCGTGGTCGCGTTCGCGCCCGAGCCGACGATGGCGGGAAAGGCCGTCCCACACTCCGCCCCGGCACTCCGGTACGTGTGGTCCAGCAGGGCCTGCAACTCCCATTCGCCCACGCCGGGGCGCCCCGCCCGCATGACGGCCAGGTGCCCGCGCGCGGCCAACTCCGCCGCCGTGCGGATCAGCGCGATCTCTTCGGGCTCCTTCACCAGGCGCATGGCGTCGAGCACCGACCCAGGGTCGCGGACGTCCATCGGGCCCTTGCCAGCGCGCGGACGCGTGCCGCGGAAGCCGGCGACCAGCCGCAGCACCCGCATCTCCAGGTCGCCTGCCGTGCCGGTGAGCGCGAACCACACGGCGTCGGCGGGCTCCAGCAGCTTCTTCAGGTGGTCGTCCAGCTCCTCGATGGGATACGCGGCGTCGGCGCCGAAGCGTTCGCGCGCGCCCTCCACGCCGGCGCGGGCGCCGTTCCACACCTCGCGCTCGGGGTCGCGCGGGCGAACGAACAGCGTCAGCCGGTGCTCGGGGTCGTGCGGCGTGAGGACGGCAACGCCCCCGGGCTCCGGAAACCCGGTCAGGTAGTGGAAGTCGCTGCTTTGGCGGTAGAGGATCTCGGTGTCGCGCGACTTCAGCAGTTCGGGGCCGGCGGGCAGCACCGCCACCCCGTCGCCGATGGCGGCCAGGAACCGCTCGCGGCGTCGGAGATACGTGTCGGCGGAAAGGCCGGGCCGGGCAGCGGCAGCCGGGTCGGTCATGCGGGACGATCCGAGGATGATGGCGAGCCGCAGCGGCGGCGCTGGGCCGCACAGCATAGGCCGCGCGCGGGATGCCCGCAACCTCGGCCGCGGCGCTGCTGAGTGGTGGCCACAGGATGGAAGGAGTCCGTCGGGCCCGATTCCGCGATCCCTTTGTTTGGGGACACGCCGCGCCGACAGAAACGCGTGGCGGCACGCGACGTGCGGCCTCCACCGCCACGAAATCCGTTCGAAACGCGACGCTTTCTGGTCGCGCCAACACGGCCTGCGCGGGCGAGCCTTTCGCCGCGGAACCATCGCAATCAGGAGAAATTCAATGCAGAAAATCAAGCTCGATGTCGAAACCCTGGACGTGCAGAGCTTCCAGGTGACCCCGGAGGCCGACACCGACGGCCGCGGCACCGTGCAGGCGCACCAGGCTCCCACGCTGCCGCTGGAGGACTGCTTCCGTTCCGTCTTCCCCACCTGCGGGATCTACTGCTGATCTTCCGGGTGTGGCAACGGACGGCGGCCCGGGCGCACGACGCGCCCGGGCCGCGTTTCGTTGCGGGCGGGAGTTGCGCGCGGACGGCCCTGTGCAGAGCTTTCGTGGACCGCCGACCCTGATCGCACCGCCGCCGCAATCGATGCCCGCTCGCAAACCGGCCCTTCTCGCCCTCGCCGCCGCGCTCCTCTCGGGCGCGGCGGACGCGCAATCGCCCACGGGGCTGCGGCCGCCCACGACGTGGGCCGACTGCGGGATTCCGGCGCTGGAATCGCTCCGCCGCGATCCATCGCCCATGGAGATGCGCTGCCGGTACGGGGCGCAGGGTCCGGGAAGGTTCGGGCTGCTCTCGTACCTGGACGTGCCCGTCTACCGCCCCGCGACGCCGCTGCCAGGCACGCATGTCGTCGGCGTGCCGGGAATGCCGCACCCCGGGCCGGGGGAAAGCTTCGAGGAGTGGGAGTGGCGCGTGCTGCGGACGCGCTTTGGGCCGGAGGTGCGGCGGGTGCACAACAACCTGCTGCAGCTGGACCCGGTGTTCATGTCCATGATCCGCCGCTTCGAGCGCGAGCTGGCCAGCCGCGGCATCCGTGCGCGCCGCCGCGAAACGTACCGCAGCGCCGAACGGCAGGCGTGGGTGTTCCAGCAGGGGCGCTCGCGGCCGGGCCCCTTCGCCACTACCACGCTCACCTCGTGGCACTGCCGCGTGGACCGGCTGGGGCGCCCCGCGGCGCGCGCGGCGGACTACGACGTGGCGCCCGGCCACCTGGCGCGCTTCCACGAGGTGGCGGCAACCATCGGCCTGCTGGGGTACGGAGCCGACAGCAACGACCCCGGCCACGTCTTTCTCCCCGACCTGGACGCAGCCACGGGGATGGACCTGGCCGTGCTGCGCCTGCTGCCGCGCGTGATGCACGTCACCCTGGCGACGGGCCGGCCGGAGGGCGAGTGGCAGGCCCTGGGCGCGACGGAGCGCTGGCGCCAGCGCACGCTGGACTTCATCCGCAATCCGGTGCCCGTCTGGCCCACGTGGTACCCGCCGGCCGTGGGCGTCGACGGGTAGAACGCACAGCGGCCCGTAGAAGCGAAGGGGGAGGAGCACGGTGCGTGCTCCTCCCCCTTCCCACCACCCGGAACGGCCCTGCGCGGGTCCGGTCAGCGCCCGCCGCTCGGAGCGGCCGGCGCCTGGCTTTCCGCGGCGACCACCTCCACCGGGTACGGCAGCTGGCGGAGCGGTGCTTCCACCACCGAACGGTCGCCCACGACCACGATGGCGAAGCGCCCCGGCTGCAGGTACTCGCGGGCGACGCGGTTCACGTCCTCGGCCGTGACCGCGGCGACGCGCCGGTTGTAGCTGTCGAAGTAGTCTTCCGGCAGGTCGTACAGGATCATGTCCTGGATGCGGCCGGCGATCTGGCCGTTGGTCTCCATGGTCAGCGGCTCGCGCCGGATGATGGAAACGCGCGCCAGGTCCAGCTCCTCCTGCGTGACGGGCCGCGAGCCGCGGATGTCCTCCAGCTCGCGCATGAACTCCACCACCGACTCGCGGGTCACGCGCGTTTCCACGCCGCCGCTCGCCACGAACGGCCCGGCCATGCGGCCCATCTGGAATCCGCTGCCCGCGCCGTACGAGTAGCCCTTGGCCTCGCGCAGGTTCAGGTTGATGCGGCTGGAGAACTGCCCGCCCAGGATGGTGTTCATCACCAGGAGCGGAAAGTAGTCGCGGTGCACCCGGGGAACGCCCACGTGGCCGATGCGGATTTCCGACTGCGCGGCGCCCGGCTTGTCGACCAGGTAGATGCGCGTGGCCTGCAGCGGCGCCGGGTCCGACGGCGGAGTCCACGCCCCGGGGCCGCCCCGCTCCCAGCGGCCGAACGCACGCTCCAGCTTGGGCAGCACGCTCTCCGCCGCCAGCGGGCCCACCACGATCAGGTGCGCGTTGTCGGGGCGGTAGTAGCGGCGGTGGAACGCACGCAGCGCCTCCGGGGTGGCGGCGCGCACCGAGGACGGCGTGCCGCTGACCGGGCGCCCCATGGGATGCCCCTGCCCGTAGACGATGCGCTGGAACTGGTTGGTGGCCAGCACCGCCGGCTGGTCCTGCTGCTGAAGGAGCGCGGCCAGGCGCTGCGCCTGCACGCGGGGCCAGGCGCTCTCGGGGAACGAGGCGTTGGCCACCACGTCCGCGAACACGTCCAGCGCCGGGTCGAAGTTGCGCGCCAGCACCGACAGGGTCGCCGACGCCGCTTCCAGCCCGGCCCCGGCGTTCATCGTCGCGGCCAGAAAGCCGAGTTCGTCGGCGATCTGCTCGGCCGTGCGGGTGGCGGTGCCCTCGTTGAGCATCGCCGCGGTCAGCGAAGCGATGCCGGGCGTGGTGGCCGGGTCGGCGACGGCGCCGGCGTCGGCGATCAGCTGCACCGTCACCAGCGGAGCCCCCGGGCGCTCCACGAGCCACACGCGCAGCCCGTTGGAAAGCGTGCGGCGCTGCACGTTGGGAAAGTCGTACGTGGGATCGGCCGCCGCCGTGGGCATGGCGGCCCGGTCCAGCGGCTGCGCGGCGGGCTGCACGGCGGGTGCGCACCCGGCCGCCAGGGTTCCCGCGGCCAGCGCGGCCGCCGCGAGAAGATGTGCCTTGGTCATGGAAATCGCCCTCGCGTTCATCGGGAAGCCTGGAGCTGCGTCTGCCCCTGCGGCACGACGCTGAGGACAATGCGGCCGGCGCCCAGCCAG
>NZ_DATBNB010000702.1 GCF_036554565.1 Longimicrobium sp.
CGCGAGACCGGCCGCATCCGGCGCATCCAGCATGGTTCGTCCCGTGTGGCACGCAGGGAGCGGCGGCGCTTGCCGTCCGCATTCCGGGGTGCTACGCTTTTAGCAGGCCGCCACACGGCCGCCGAGCATCCATTCCCGGAGCGACATCCCTATGAAGTACAGCCTTACCGTGGTACTCGCGGCCGCATTGGTGGCGGGGTGCACCCGCCCGCCACCGCCCGCGTCCAGCCCCACCCCCGCGCCCGGTGGTGCACCCGGCGCACGCACCGGTGCACCGGCCCCGGACGGTGCCGGCGCCGACGCCGGCGGAGACGCGGGCGGCGGGGGAGGCGGAGGGATGCGCGCGGCGCGCCCCCGCGCCTACTCGTCGGTCATCACCTCCGAGGCGCGCTCGCGCCGCGGGATGTTCGGGGTGCACCAGGTGGGCGACAAGCTCTTCTTCGAGATCCCGCGGACGGAGCTGAACAAGGACATGCTGCTGGTGGGGCGCTACGCCCGCGCCGCGGCCACCTCGCCCAACCTGCCCCCGGGGCAGTTCGGCGCCTACGGCGGTGACCAGTTCACCGAGCGCACCATGCGCTGGGAGCGCAACGGCAACCGCGTGATCCTGCGCTCGCCGCAGTTCGACATCACCGCCGACACCTCGCTCTCGGTGTACCGCGCCGTCGAGACGTCGAACTACGCGCCCATCATCGCCGTGCTCAACGTGGAAGCGTACGGCGCCGACTCGGCGGCCGTGGTCGACGTCACGCGGCTCTTCACCACCAGCGTTCCGGAAATCGCCGGCATCCGCGGGACGATCGATGCTTCGCGGTCGTACGTGGAGCGCGCCGTCGCCTTCCCCGACAACGTGGAGATCGAGGCCACGCAGACGGGCGTGCCCACCCCCACGGGGCCGGGGAGCTCGCAGACGCAGGGGCAGAATGCGCCGCCGCGGCTCGCGCAGAGCATTCTGGCGCACTGGAGCCTGGTGCGCCTTCCCGAAACCCCGATGATGCCGCGCCGCTTCGACGAGCGCGTCGGCTTCTTCTCCATCCGCCAGGTGGACTTCGGCACCGACGAGCACCGCTCCGCCGAGCGGCGCTACATCACCCGCTACCGGCTGGAGTGCTCGGAGCGGCGCGAGGGCGACCTTTGCTACCCCAAGAAGCCCATCGTGTACTACGTGGACCCGGCCACGCCCGACCGGTGGAAGCCGTTCGTGCGCGCGGGGATCATCGAGTGGCAGCAGGCGTTCGAGGCCGCCGGGTTCAAGGACGGGATCATTCCGGGGGAGGTCCCGGCGAACGACCCCGACTGGTCGCCCGAGGACATCCGCCACACGGTGGTCCGCTGGCTTCCGTCCACCACCGAGAACGCGGTGGGCCCGCACGTGCACGACCCGCGCACGGGCGAGATCCTGAACGGCTCCGTGCGGATGTTCCACAACATCCTCAACCTGCAGCGCTCGTGGTACTTCACGCAGGCGGCGGCCATCGACCCGCGCGCCCGCATGCTTCCCATGCCGGATTCGCTGATGGGAAGGCTGCTGCAGTTCGTGGTGGCGCACGAGATCGGGCACACCATCGGCCTGCAGCACGACCAGATCGGCAGCTCCACCTACCCGGCCGACAGCGTGCGCAGCCCCACGTGGGTCGCCAAGATGGGGCACTCGCCGAGCATCATGGACTACTCGCGCTTCAACTACGTGGCGCAGCCGGAAGACAACATCCCGCTGGAGCACATCATCCCGCGGGTGGGGCCGTACGACCGCTACGCCATCATGTGGGGGTACAAGCCGATCCCCGGCGCGCGCACCAGCGAGCAGGAGCGCCCCACGCTGGAGCAGTGGTCGCGCATGCAGGACACCATCCCCTGGTACCGCTTCTCGGCCGGCAACGAGTTCGGCGGCTACGGCACGCTGAACGAGGCGGTGGGCGACGCGGACCCCATCCAGTCCACGGGG
>NZ_DATBNB010000703.1 GCF_036554565.1 Longimicrobium sp.
GGCCGCTGGCGGCGCGTGGCTACGTGACGCGCGGGCAGCGGCGCACGCGCGGCGGGCTGCACCCCGGCATGGACATCGCGGTTGCCTCGGGGTCACACATCCTGGCGTCGGGTTCCGGCGTGGTGGCGGAGGTGGGCGAAGACAGCGTGTACGGCCGCTACGTGCGCATCGCGCATCCCGGCGGGTACGAGTCGCTGTATGCGCACGCCTCGGAGCTGCTGGTGAGGGCGCGGCAACGCGTGCCGGCGGGCGAGGTGATTGCGCTCAGCGGGAGCACGGGCGTTTCCAGCGCGCCGCACCTCCATTTTGAGATTCGCAGGAACGGGCGGCCGGTAGACCCCGTTACGATGATCCACAACCCGAACACACAGTAGCCGAATGCTGGGACGGAAGGGCGCGGACGATCGCACGGTTGCGGCGCGTACGGCGGCGGGAGAGGGGTCCATGTCCATCATCGGACCCGGCATGAGCATCACGGGCGACCTGGTGACGGAGGGCACCGTGCGCGTGGAGGGCCGCATCGAGGGCACCGTGCGGGCCGGCAAGGCGGTGATTATCGGAAAGAGCGGAGAGGTGGTCGGCGAGGTGATCACCCAGGACGCGGTGATCGGCGGCCGCCTGCGCGGTACCCTGGTGGCCGAGAGCCGCCTGGAGCTGCAGGCCACCAGCGACATCGAGGGGCAGATCCGCGCCCCCGCGCAGCACCTGCAGCTGGAAGAGGGAGCGCGCTTCAACGGCCAGATCCAGATGCTGGACCAGGGCCAGATGGCGGCGCTTCCACCGGGCACCTCCGGAGAGAACTCCACAGAGGCGTAAGGTTTATCCACATCTTTGCCGAACAGGTTCAAGCCGTTGCGCCGCAACGGCTTGCCTGTTTTCCACAGGCAGGGCACCCGCTTATACACTGAGGTTTTCCACATTTTTGTGGGAAGGCCCACAACCCCTTCGCAACGTGGAGCTTCGCGCCCTCGTAACCTACCTTGACCGGTACCTTCGGGCCACGGACGTACCTGACTATCCGAACGCTCTGAACGGGTTGCAGGTAGATTCACGTCGCACCGAGGTTCGCCGCATCGCCGTGGCCGTCGACGCCGCGCAGGCCACCATCGACCGCGCCATCGCCGGCGGGGCCGACCTGCTGATCGTGCACCACGGCCTGTTCTGGGACGGCAATCGCACCGTCACCGGCCGCCGCTATGCCCGATTGAAGGCACTGTTCGACGCCGACCTGCCACTCTACTCGTCGCACCTGCCGCTGGACGTGCACCCGGAGGTCGGCAACAACGCGGTGCTGGCGCGCGAGCTGGGGATCGACATCCAGGGGGGCATGGGCGACTTCAAGGGCATGCAGGTGGGCGTCTGGGGGATCATGGATGCCATCCACCGCGATGCACTCTCCGCTCGGCTTGGTTCGCTGCTGGAGGGGCCGGTCACGATGGCGCCCGGCGGACCGGAGATCGTTCGCCGCGTGGGGGTGATTACGGGTGGCGCGGGTGGGAGCGTCGGGGAGGCGGCGGCACTGGGGCTGGATGCGTTCATCACCGGCGAGGGGGCGCACCACAACTTCTTCGATGCGGAGGAGGGAGGTGTTACCCTGCTGCTGGGCGGGCATTACGCCACGGAAACGTGGGGAGTGAGGGCCCTAGCCCGGCACCTGGAGGCGGAGTTCGGAATTGAATGGTCGTTCATTCACTATCCGACGGGGCTGTAGTTTCGGTGCGTCCGCCCGCTTTAGCGCGCGCCTGCGGCCCCGTCCCGGCGGTTGAAACCGCGACTGGAACATCACGAAGTCCGCCTTCGCGGACTGCACGCGCAGCCAAGTGCGCCAAGCCCGCGGAAGGGCATCGGGCTGGCTCAAGGGTTGGGAATGAGGCGTCCTGGGCCGCACCGAATGCAGCCGAAGCGCACACGAATTCTCCCCTCTCCCGCTCGCGGGAGAGGGGCCGGGGGAGAGGGCAGCCGGGGGACTTCGCCGGCTCGTTCGAGACGCATCCCGATACGCCAGCCGCCCCGGGCCTACTCGGTCACGTCAGACATCGCGTTGCGCTCGGCGAACAGGTCGCGCTGGGCTACGTCGTCCCAGGCCTCCCGCACGGCAGGGGTGTGGACGAGTTCCACCAGACCCGGGTCGAACTGCGAGCCAGCGCCCTTTCTCAACTCCTCGAGCGCTTCTTCCAGCGGCATGGCGTCGCGGTACTTCCGCGGCTGCGTCATGGCGTCGAAGGCATCGGCCAGGGCGATGATGCGGGCGCCCAGCGGAATCTCGTCGCCCTTGAGACCGCAGGGATACCCGCTGCCATTCCAGCACTCGTGGTGCGAGGAAACGATGGCGCGGATCCCCGGATGCTCGGGCTCCAGCGGCGCCAGGATGTGGGCGCTCTCGTGCGGATGCGACTTGATCTCCGAGCGTTCCTTTTTGCTCAGCCGCTTGCGCGAGTGCACGATGTGAAAGAACCGGTCGTCGATTTTGCCCATGTCGTGCAGCAGTGCGGCTACGCGGAGCGTGGGCAGATCGCGGCGCGCCATCCGGCAGGCCTGGCCCAGCGCATAGCTGAGATCGGCGACGCGGCGGCTGTGGCGCGCGGTCACCGGGTCGCCCGCGCTCAGTGCGTTCAGCGCCAGCTCCACCATCCGCCGGTGCATCATGCGCGTGCGGTTCTGCCGGGCAGAGGCCTCCACCATCCATGCGAGGCCCACCAGGCCCGCGCTGACCATGGCGATGGCCGCCGTGCGCGTCCCCTGCCCCGCTTCTGAGTTCGGCATCCAAGTGAGTGATCGAGGTTCCCGCCACGCTGCAAGGCCCGGCGTGTGTGCACAGGACATTCCACACGCGCGGGCGGCCATCCTGGTGTTCGTCCGCGCCCCCGAAGCGGGCCGGGTAAAGACGCGCCTGGCCGCCTCCATCGGCGCGGACGCGGCGCTCCGCGTGTACCGCCGCCTTGCCGAGCACACCGTCCGCGAGGCCCTGGCCGTCGCGGGTGCGGAGGTGCGGGTGCACTTCACCCCGGCAGACGCGGAGGCGGCCGTACGCGCATGGCTGGGGGATGGGCCCGCGCTGCTGCCCCAGGCCGAGGGCGATCTGGGCGAGCGGATGCGCGACGCCTTTGCCCAGGCGTTCGCGGATGGGCATCGGCGCGTCGTGATCATCGGATCGGACCTGCCGGAGATGCGGACTGACCTACTGCGCCGCGCGATTGCCCCGCTGGACGAACACGAGGCTGTGATCGGGCCCGCGCGAGACGGCGGATACTACCTGCTGGGGCTCACGTGGCTGGTGGAGGGGGTCTTCGACGGGATCGCCTGGAGCACGCCCGGTGTGCTCGCGGCCACGTTGGAGCGTCTGGCGGCGGCGGGCATCACCCCCGCCCTGCTGGAGTCCCTGACGGACGTGGACGAGGTGGGGGACCTGCCGCCAGGATGGCTGAACGCGGGCGCGTTTCACGTGGAACACGACCGGCTGTCTTAGTTTCACGCAGAGGACGCAGAGACAAAAGAGAGGACCCAGAGAAAAATCCTTCTTTTTCTCTGCGTCCTCCTTCAGTTCTCTGCGCCCTCTGCGTGAAATGCGGTTCAGCGGATCAACGGCCGATCCAGTACGTGGCCTTGATCACCAGCACGTTGTCGGGCTTGGAATCGAAGATTCCGTTGGCGTCGCGGCCGAACTCGAAGTCGCCGTACGCCTGTCCGTCCGAACGCTGCTGCTGCCAGACGAGGAAGAGCGTGCTTCCCGGCCGGTACTCCCACCGCAGCACCGCGTTGCCGCGCAGCGAGCGCACGTTGAAGTCCGGGTTGCCGAACCGGAAGCCCTGGTCCGCCGCCGGGTCGCCATCCGTGTCCAGGCGGTACGTCGACGGGGAGCCGTCGGCGCGCGTCTCGGCTACGGACAGCTCCGCGTCGGTAAAGGTGCGCAGGTCCAGGCTGCGCGGCCGCTCGAACTCCTTGAAGTTGCGGTAGTCGCCCGCGGCCACGAACGGCTGCGCGTAAAGCTCCAGCGACATCGTGGGCGAGAACGTCCAGTTAAGGCGCGTGCTCATGGACACGGTGTGCTGCTCCAGGTCCGCGAACACCGCGCGCCGCCCGAACATGGCCGTCGCAGTCGGGTCCGTGAACTGGCGGACGTAGGAGGCCCGGCTGTCACTGTAGTTGTACGCCGGCGACAGGGTGAGCTGCACGTTGGTGCTGGGCTTGAAGCGCAGGCTGGCGTTCGCTTCCACGAAGCTGCCCCCGTCCGCCGATCCGCCGAAGCCCGGGTTCATCGACAGCACCACCGGCTTGCGCGAGTCGGTGCTCATCCGCGGACCCACGAACCAGCTGGCGGCGCGCCGGACCACGGCGCCCCCGCGCGTGGCGCGGTCGGAGTACACCTCGGGCCGGTAGTGGCCGTAGAGGCCCGCGTCCCAGTAGTTGTGGAAGGTGCCGCTGGCGAACGCCTGCACCTGCGCGTCGGTGCGGTCACCGTCGAAGTTCACCTGGTTCTGCCCGCCCGCGCCCACGACGAAGTTGCGGTACCAGCTCCCCGGCTGGGTCCACTGCCGGAGCACGTTGCCGTGCATCCACACGTAGTCGGCCTGGGTGAGGAACGCCATGTCGTTCACCTCGAACCCCGGGCTGCGGTAGTTGACCGACGACTCCCACAGCCAGTCGCCGCTCTCCTTGCTCAGCCGCGCGTAGCCGCCGAAGCCGCGCAGCGCGGTGGCACCGGTTTCGTACCGGTCGCTGAACACCCCGTTGGACCCCTGCTCGCGGTCCGGACGGTTGAAGTAGCGCGCGGACGAGCGCTGCAGCCGGCCGATGGCCAGCGAGTCGCCCGTGACGTTGCTCACGGCCACGTTGCCCATCAGCCGGTACGTCTGGTTCTTCCAGAACAGGTTCCAGTCGGCGCCCAGGGCCTCGGCGTGCGCGGGAAGCTGGTCGCGCAGCAGGCCGTCGCCGTCGCCGAAGCGGCGGACCACGGAGGTGGCCATCAGCCCCCAGGTGCGTGCGCCGCCCGCGGTGGTGCGGCGCACGCGGCCCATGAAGTAGTTGGTCAGCGGCTCCACGGTGTGCTTCGCCACCGGGCCGGCGACGTTGCGCACGCGCGACACCTCGCGCGCGGTCACCGCCTCCAGCGCGCCGATCTGCCATCCGCCCGCCGTGCGCCCCGTGAGCTTGGCGGCGCCGATCAGCCGGGCGTTGGCGGGGCGGTCCTCGTAGTCGTACTGCTCCGGCAGCCCTCCCTGCGGCGACCGCCCGATGCGCCGCGAGTAGAACAGCGACATCCCGCTGACGTTGCTGCAGGTGAAGCAGTTGAGCCCGCCGAAGCTGAGCAGGCCGCTCCCCTCCACGAAGAAGGGGCGCTTCTCCTCGAAGTAGCTTTCGAACGCGCTCAGGTTCACGACGGCCGGGTCCTGCTCCACCTGCCCGAAGTCGGGGTTGATGGTGGCCGACAGCGTGAGGTTGGAGCCCAGCAGCGCCCGCACGTCGGCGCCGATGCGGGTGTCGTACTCGCGCTCGTGCTGGAAGGGGCTCCCCGGCTGGGTGGGCGTAACGTACGATGCCCGGCTGACCGCGTACGGCATGATCTCCAGCCCGCGCGGGCGGCTTTCCACGCGGATGCCGGCCAGGTGCCCGAAGCGCGGCGGCCCGCCCGTTTCCTTGCTCCCCCAGAACGACCACATCGACGTTTCGTTCAGCCGCTGCGCCTGCCGCCAGATCTGCATTCCCCACGTCTGCTCGACGGCGCTGGAAAAGCGCAGCTGGCTCCAGGGGATGCGCATCTCGGCCGTCCACCCCAGCGAATCGACGTGCGTCTCGGCCACCCACACGGGGTCCCACGACGGGTCGGCATTGGCGGACGCCTGGCCTGCGTCGTACTTGACGCCCGACGGGTTCACCTGCAGCACGGTGCGGCCGGCGTGGTCGTGATAGGTGTCGAACACCAGCTGGATGTAGTCGCTATCCACGTTCTGGTCGCGACGCGTGAGCTGCCTGCGAACGCCGGCGGCACCCAGCGAGTCGTACATCCGCGCGCCCACGTACAGCGCGGCCTCGTCGTAGGCGAAGCGCACCTCGGTGCGTTGGGTGGCGGGCTGGCCCTCGTTGGGCTCCGCCTGGCGGAAGTCGGTGGCCGGCGCGGGCGTCTTCCACACGTCCTCGGTGAGCTTCCCGTCCAGCACGATGCCCGCGGCGCGGTGCGCCGACACGTTGGGCGTGCCGGAGGGGTGTGCGTCCTGCGCCGCGGCGGGTGAGGCAAGCACGCCTGCTGCGAGCAGGGCGGCGAGGGTGGTTTTGATTCGCTTCATGGGCGCTGCCCCGAGTCTGGGTGCTGCACGGTCCTGCGTAACGGATGTTGGATGCAGCAAGTGGCCAGGTGGTTTACTCGGGGGTGCTACGGAGTTAGCAGCACCCGAGCTTCGTGAGCGGGTTTGGCGCCCGTGCGCACGAGTGTCATCCCGACGGAGCGGCCAGTTCGAACTGGCCCGCACACGATATCCGGCAGCGACTCAGGGATTGGCCACCCAGCAGGGGCGGCGCTCCAGGACTCCGCCTGGTTCATCTCCGTCGTGAGCATCGCCGGGTGACACGGCCGAGCGGGTTGATCGACGAGAGAACCGTGGAGCGCTTTGCGGAGTGTGTGGCGGATCCCTCAGTCGCTGCGGAGTACGGCGGATGGGCAGGGTTCGATGGGGCCGCTCCATCGGGATGACATCGGGCGGTTCCGCAGGTGCGGCGTCGTGCCGGTGGAGCCCCGAACGGCTGCGCCGAGGCCTCTGGGTCGGTGCCCGCTGCCGCGTCCAAGCTGAGAAGTGGCCGCGCTTAGATCCTTCGGCCCGCGAGGGATGTGCTGCGGGCGAGCGCGGTGCGCCTGGGCCTCAGGATGACAGGCCTTGATGCGCATCGAGGGGCTTGGGTGGCGCGCCACACTGGCTCCCTTCCCCCGCGCAGTTTGCGGGGGAAGGGCTGGGGATGGGGGGCGCCCGCGGCATGCGCCGGCCCCCGGTCGATCCTCACCTGAAGTTCCCCCCTCCCCGCACGCAGTTTGTGCGGGGAGGGGCCGGGGGAGGGCGCGCCTTACGGCAGGCTACCCGCCAGGAGATCCAGCACGCCCTGAGGATTATCCGTGTTGATCCAGTGCCCGCCCTGCAGCTGGTGGAGATGGACGCGCGGGTTGGCGGTGGACGCCGCCTCCACGCGGCGGATCGCCTCGTCGTCCAGCGAGTTGCTTTCCGTCGCCTTCACGATGTGGATCTCCACCTTACCCGGCGGGCGCACGACGGTCTCCCACAGGTCCGTGCGGAAATAATCGCGCAGCATCTCCTCGATCACCTCCCAGTCCAGGCGCCAGCGGTAAACTCCATCCACCAGCTCCAGGTTGATGGCCATCCACTGCCCCAGCCCCTCGTCGTACCCGGCGCGGGCGATCCCCTCCACCGCCTCGGCGCGCGATGCGAACTCGGGCGGGAGGGCGCGGATCACCTCGATCATCCGCCAGGCGCTGCCCTCGGGCTCGCGGACGGAAAGCGTGCTGTCCATCACCCACACCTGCCGCAGCTGGCCCGCCCCCCCGTGGTGCGCCGCGTAGACGAGCGCCACCTTGCCGCCGAACGAGTGCCCCATCACCGCGGTGGCGTCGATCCCCAGGTGCTCCACCAGCCGGTCGACGTCCGCGGCGGTGGCGGCCTGGGTGTGGGGACCGGGAAAGCCCCGGGATCCGCCGTGGTTGCGCAGGTCCACCAGCAGCACGCCCCACTCCGGCCGCGCCTCCACCAGCCGCCGCGCGATGGTGCCCCAGTTGCGGCCGCTGCCGTAGATGCCGTGAAGCACCAGCAGCCACCGCGTGGGCGTGGCATCCTTCCCCACGACGCGGGTGTGGGCGAGAATTGGTATCTGCGGATCGGACATGGCGTTTCGTGTTGCAAGACCGTTGTGCGTCGGGCGGACGGGCGTCATTGTACCACGCGCCGCGGCCCCCCGCGACCCTTGATCTTGGGACGTACAGAGGTTATCTTAGTGCTAAGATAAATGACGAGGTGACCACGATGAGCGGCACGAGCACGAAGGAATCGACGGAGCAGGCGCTGAAGCTGTTCGTGGTGCTTTCACGCGCGCACAACGCCGTGGCGGCGCACGCCCAGGCCGACATCGCGCGGCATGGCCTGACGCTGATGGAGTTCGGCATCCTGGAGGCGCTGCACCACCGGGGTCCCCTGCTGCTGGGCGAGCTGCAGAAGAAGATCCTGGTGACCAGCGGCGGCGTTACCTACCTGCTGGACCGCCTGGCGGCCAAGGGGCTGGCGGAGCGGCGGCGGTGCGAGCACGACCGGCGCGCCTACTACGCCGCGCTGACCCCCGAGGGCGAGGCGCTGATCACCGAGATCTTTCCCGCCCACGCGGCCGCGCTCGAGGCCGCGCTCGGCGGGCTGACGCCCGAGGAAAAGGAGACGGCCACGGAGCTGCTCCGCAGGCTGGGGCGCCACGCGGCGGAGGCAGAGAAGCCAGCCTAGACAAAAGTCGTTTGCACGATTATCTTAGTTCTAAGATTCAAAGCAGTGAAGCATCGCGGCGGGTCGACGGCCCGGCCGCCGCGAAGACGAGAGAGGGCCCAGGCGAACAACCAACGCAACGAGGACGTCATCATGAGCATCACGACCGAGAGCACCAGCACCACGACCACGTGGCAGATCGACCCGGCGCACACCAACGTCGAGTTCTCGCTGAAGCACCTGATGATCAGCACCGTGCGCGGCCGCTTCGGCGCCGTCAGCGGCACCATCGTGCTCGACGAGGCCAATCCCAGCGCGTCGACGGTGACGGCGGAGATCGACACCACCAGCATCGACACGCGCCAGGAGCAGCGCGACGCGCACCTGCGCTCGGCCGACTTCTTCGACGTCGAGAATTATCCCACGCTCGGCTTCCGCAGCACGAGCGTGACGCCGGCGGGTGACGGCTTCGACGTAGCGGGCGACCTGACCATCCGAGACGTGACGCGCCAGGTGGTGCTGCACGTGACGGACGAGGGCCGCGGCGGCGACCCGTGGGGCGGCGAACGCGCGGCGTTCAGCGCGACGACGAAGATCGACCGGCGCGACTTCGGGCTGACCTGGAACCAGGCGCTGGAGACCGGCGGCGTGCTGGTGAGCAACGACATCAAGATCACGCTCGAAGTGCAGGCCGTGAAGCAGGCGGACTGACCGAAGTCGAGCGCGAAGCGTGCGCCCTCCCCCGTCTGGGGAGGGGCGCCGGGACACGGAAGGAGGCGAGGATGAAGCTGGAGACGCAGGGCTTTCACCACATCACCATGGTCTCGTCCAACGCACGGCGCACGCTGGAGTTCTATCGCGGCGTGCTGGGGCTGGGGCTGGTGAAGAAGACGGTGAACTTCGACGATCCGGGCGCCTACCACCTGTACTTCGGCGACGAGGGCGGCAGGCCGGGCACCATCCTCACCTTCTTCGAGTGGGGCGACGCGCCCGCGGGCCGTCCCGGCATCGGCGGGGTGCACCACCTGGCGCTGGGGGCGGAGGGCGACGAGGCGCTGCTGAAGTGGAAGCGGCGGCTGACGGACCACGGGGTGCACGTGAGCGGGCCGTACGACCGCGGCTACTTCACCAGCCTGTACTTTCGCGATCCAGACGGGCAGATCCTGGAGATCGCCAGCAAGGGGCCGGGCTACGACATCGACGAGCCGGCGGACGCGCTGGGACAGACGCTGTTGCTTCCCCCGCAGCGCATCGTCCGCGGCTATCGCGACGAG
>NZ_DATBNB010000704.1 GCF_036554565.1 Longimicrobium sp.
GCACGAGCGCAGCAGCTGCTCCACCTCCGTCCGCAACGCATCGTCGTCCCCGCACGCCTCGGCCAGGAAGCCTGGACGCAGCTCGGGAGCCAGGTCCAGCGCCTCGTCCAGCGTGTCGTTGATCCGCCGCCACCGCTCCGGCGAAACCCCGTCCAGCCCCGGCCGCGCGTCAGCCATACAATTCGCGGTGCAGCCAGCCCCTGGCCTTCACCCAGTCGCGCCAGACGGTGCGCGGCGCCACGCCCAGCACCGCCGCGGTCTCCTCGTCGGTGAGGCCGGCGAAGAACCGGCACTCCACCACCCGGCACATCCGCGCGTCCAGCGCCGCCAGCCGGGTGAGCGCCACGTCCAGCGCCACCAGCGCGTCAGCCTGCTCGTCCACCGCCATCTCCGCCTCGTCCAGGCTCACGCGCCGGGTGCCGCCGCCGCGCCGGATCGCGCCGTGCCGTCGCGCGTGGTCCACCAGCACCCGGCGCATGGCCTGCGCGGCCACGGCCAGGAAGTGGCCGCGGTCGCGCCACTCCGCGCGGGTCTGCCCCGCCAGCTTCAGATAGGCCTCGTGCACGAGCCCGGTGGTGCTGAGCGTGTGCCCGCCGCGCTCGTGGCGCATGCGTTGGTGGGCCATGCGCCGCAACTCGTCGTACACCAGCGGAAACAGCCCGTCGAGGCCGTCGGGGCCTTCGGGCGCGCTGGAGGCGAGGGGTGGGTCAGCCATCGGAGGGGGACCGGCCAAGGGAGGGATACGGGCCGAGTGCGGAGCCGGAAGATGTGTCCGTGCGATGGCGTGCGCAACGACGGCCCGGCCGGGCGTCTACCGGTTCTGGAGCGCCTTGAGCTGCGCCTTGACCATCGCCTCGTCGGGGTCGCCACCCCGCTCGGCGGGCACGTACCCCAGCTCTTCGAGCCGCCGGACGATGCGGGCGGCGGACTGCTCCGCCGTTTCGCGCTCGGAGTGCACCACCAGCTCCGGGTCTTCCGGCGGCTCGTAGTCGTCGGCGATTCCGGTAAAGTCCTCGATCAGCCCCAGGCGCGCCTGGCGGTACAGCCCCTCGGTGTCGCGGGCCTCGCACACCTCCAGGGGGCACTGCACCCACACCTCCACGAAGCGGCCGATCATCCGGCGGCACTCGTCGCGCGCCGCCCGGTTGGGCGAGATCGCGGTGGTGACCACGGCCACCCCGTTGCGGGTGAGCAGCTTGGCCACGTAGCCGATGCGCCGGACGTTGGCGATGCGGTCTTCGCGCGAAAAGCCCAGCCCGCGCGAGATGTTCTGCCGGAACTCGCCGCCGGCCAGCAGCTCGGTGGGGAGCCCCCGCCGCGCCAACTCCGCGGCCACCGCCTGGGCGATGGAGCCCTTCCCCGACCCCCGCAGCCCGGTGAGCCACACCGTGAACCCCTGCGCGCCCCCCGCGAACCCGCTCACAGCACCCCGATCATCGGCCAGTACAGCCAGGCGGCCAGCAGGAGCAGCCCCACCTGCAGCAGCGTCATCACGAGCCCCGCGCCCAGCATGTCGCGCATCCGCAGGTAGCCGCTGGAATAGGCGATGGTGTTGGGCGCCGAGCTGAAGGGAAAGGTGAAGTCCAGCCCGGCCGCCATGGAGCAGGTGAGCACGATGGCCACGGGGCTGATGGGAAGCTGGTCCGACATGCTGAAGGCCAGCGGAAGCATGACGGCCACGGCGGCGGCGTTGCTCATGAACTCGGTGAGCAGCACGGTGAGCAGCGCCAGCACCACGATGGCCACGGCCGGCGACACCTCGCGGGTGCCCACCATCCCCGAAACCAGCCATCGGGCCGCGCCGGTGCTTTCCACCGCCTGGCCCAGCGCGATGGCGCCGCCGTACATGAGCACGATCCCCCAGTGCACGTAGCCGTCCAGGTCCTGCCACTCCAGCGAGCGCACCAGGAACAGGAGCGCCGCCGCCAGCAGGGCGATGGCGGCCAGGTCTACCTTGCCGCCCAGCACCACCCACGCGCACACCGTGGCCCCGACGATCCCCGCGACCACCGCCTGGCGGCTGCCCATGCGCCCCAGCTCGCGGACGGAGCGGTGGATGGTGTCGCG
>NZ_DATBNB010000705.1 GCF_036554565.1 Longimicrobium sp.
GTCCAATGGCTCCAGGACCGACCCGTCCGCCGCCAGCCGCTCCGCGACCTCGACGGCGGTGGCGTACAGCGGCTCGGAGGTGCACACGTTCAGCGCGAACAGGTCCGGCCGCTGCTGCGTGCCAATCCGCAGCAGGTCGCCGAAGCCGCGGGTGATGAACAGCGCCGTGGGCGCGCCCCGCCGCTCCAGCAGCGCGTTGGTCCCGCGCGTGGTCGCCAGCCGCATCGCCAGCAGCGGGAGCGGGGCGTCCGCGCGGGTGCCCGTCACCAGCCGCGCGCCCAGGATGGGCGCCTCCTCCAAGGATCGAACCTCCACCGCGGCACCCGGCGCCGCGTCCGCCAGCGGCCCATCCAGCCGCGCCGTCCCCGTCGCCGGGTCGTACGAGCGGATGCGGGCGGCGGCGCCATCGACCCCGAGAAGCCGCAGCTCCAGCCCGTCCACCACGCCCGGCGCCGCGCCCCACTCCTCGCCGATCGTCAGCACGTCCGGTGCGACTACGGAACGGATCACGCCACGGAGAGCACTGCTGCTGAGCACCTTGGCACGGCGAAGCGTCCCCGCCGGGTCCAGCGCCAGGCAATCCGTAAAGGTGCCGCCGGTATCGATCCAGATCTGCCAGGTCACGGAAAGCGTGCGATCAGAAGAAGCGGCGCGCGACGGCCAGCACCAGGCTCAGCACCACGGAAACGACGATCATCGTGACGATGGGAAAGTAGACGCGCGTGCTGCCGTTCTCGATGCGGATGTCGCCCGGCAGGCGCCCCACCCAGCCCAGCGCGCCCGTCATCACCAGCAGCCCCACGATGACGATCGCCGCGCCGAGCCCCACGATCAGCAGGCCCAGGGATCGGTTGTCCATATAGTGCGGAGGAACGCAGGGGGACGCGGTTCGGAGAAGCGATGATAAGCGTCCCAGGCGGCGGGGAAAAGACGAGGCCCCGGCAGACTCTCTCGTCCGCCGGGGCCTCGGTGCGGCGAAACCAGCCGCGTGCTACTTGTCCTTGTCGGCGCCCTCGGTGGGCGTGACGCTGACGTCCGGCGTCACCACGGTCTGCGTGTCGGTGCCCACGTTCACGTTCGCGGGATCGACGTCGATCGACGGAGCCTCGCCGCCCTTCACGTCCACGTCCGGGAGCGAGCCCTTGTCCTCGACCTCGGCGGTGCACGCGCCCAGCGCCAGCCCGAAAGTGGCGATCGCCAGCAGTCGCTTGATTTGCATACGGTTATCTCCCTGAGACGGAAACGGAAAAGCCTGCCGCTTCGCCAGGGTGCAACGCGCGTGCCCAACCTGTGTTCATCCTGCTGCCGGCGTGCCATCACGGTCTCACGGGCGAACGCTCGTTCGGTTGTGCGACAGGTGGAGGGGAGCGATCTTGGCACCCTGAGCAGGGCCTGGATGAACCAGCACCATCGAACGGACATCGTATGAACAACCGGCTGATTCGCCCGGTAGAGATCTATCTGAACACGCCCCCGCCCGATCCCAACGTGCCCCGGCCCGTGCGCGGGTCGCAGGTAACCTTCGCCGACCTGGCCGAGCCGCAAAGCCAGAACGTGGCGGGAACCCTCTTCGGCGGGGTGCTGCTGGGGTTCATCGACCGCGCCGCGGCGTTCTGCGCCATGAAGCACGCGGGGCGCCCCGTGGTCACCAAGAGCTTCGACGAGGTGGAGTTCAACGAGCCCATCTACATCGGCGAACTGGTGATTGCGCACGCGTCGGTGAACTTTACGGGCAACACCAGCATGGAGATCGGGGTGAAGGTGATGGCGCAGAACCCCATCACCGGCACCGAGCGGCACACCAACACCTGCTACGCCACCTTCGTCGCCCTGGACGAGACCGGCCGGCCGGTGCGCGTTCCTCCCGTGCTGCCCGAGACGGACGAGGAAAAGCGCCGCTTCGAGGGCGGCCGCCAGCGCCGCGAAGAGCGCCTCGCCCGCCGTCGGCCGCGCAAGAAGGAGTAGCGGCGGCGCGGAGTGTGCGGCCGGTGGCGGGAGATGTCCAGACTTGACGGTTTCGCGTCCGCATCGTACGCTTTTGAAGCGCGTCGGATCACCAGACCGATTCCCTCACGCACCCACGGAGGCAACGATGAAGATCGCACCTTTGGGACGTGAGGCCACGATCGATGACCTGTACAAGGTCGAGGGCAAGGCGGAGCTCGTGGACGGGAGGATCGTCCTCATGAGCCCCGGAGGAGATGTGCACGGCACGGCCGCGGGCAACATTTTCGCTAGCCTGAAGGCGCACCAACGGGCTTATGGGAGCGGTCGGGCTTACACCGCCGGGTTGGGCTTCATCCATTCGCCGCGGCGCTCCTTCTCGCCGGACGCGTCGTGGTATGTTGGTCCGCGCGCGGGTGGCAAGATGGTGGACGGCGTCCCGCTGTTCGCCGTGGAGGTGCGCAGTCCGGAGGACTACGGCCCCGCGGCGGAGCGGCGGCTGGCGGCGAAGCGCGCGGCCTACTTCGACTGCGGCACCCAGGTCGTGTGGGACGTGGACGCGTTGCGCGCGGAGGTGATTCGCGTGTACCGCGCCGCGGACCCGGAGAGCGCCGACGTCTACAAGCGCGGCGAGGTTGCCGACGCCGAGCCGGCGGTGCCGGGATGGCGGTTGCCGGTCGAGGAATTATTCGAGGACTAGGCCCGGGCCGGCCGTTCCGCTCGGCGCACAGGCTCTGCCTCTCCCGCACCATCTTCCCTGGCGCGCCGTCATCTGCATTACTGCACACCCGAACGCGACCCGCCACCGCGCGTGACCGATATCCGCCTCTCCCAATCCGCCGCGCGGGCGCTGATGCTGGCCGCGCAGGGGCTGGACCGGCGTCCGCGGCGCCGCGCCACCAGGGCCGGCGTCCTCGAGGCCATCCGCCGCATGGGCGCGCTGCAGATCGACACCATCAGCGTCGTGGCGCGCAGCCCGTACCTCGTGCTGTGGTCGCGCCTGGGCGACTATCGGCCGGAGTGGCTGGATTTACTGCTGGCCGAGGGAAAGCTCTTCGAGTACTGGGCGCACGAGGCGTGCTTCCTTCCCATCGAAGACTACCCCCTGTTCCGCCGCCGCATGCTCGATCCTTCGTGGGCCGGGTGGCGAGGGTCGCACGCGCTGATGGAGCGGCACCCGGAAAGCGCCGCGCGCCTCCTGGAACTGGTGCGCGAGCGCGGGGCGGTGCGGTCCAGCGACTTCGAGCGGCTGGAGAAGGGCGGCACCTGGTGGGATTGGAAGCCCGAAAAGCGGATGCTGGAGGCCCTGTTCACCGCGGGCGAGCTGATGATCCGACGGCGCGACCGGTTCCAGCGCATCTACGACCTGCGCGAGCGGGTGCTGCCGTCGTGGAGCGACGACCAGCTGCCCCCGGCCGACGCCGTGGATCGCGCGCTGGCGCTCAGGGCGGTCCGCGCGATGGGCGTCGCGAAGGCCAAGTGGGTGGCCGATTACTACCGGACCAGCAAGACGGCGACGAAGCTGCTCCCGCCACGCCTGGCACAATCCGGAGAGCTGCACGAGGTGGCGGTAGAGGGATGGAAGGAGCCCGGCTACGTGCACCCCGACCACCTGCCGGCCGCGCGCGCCGCGGCGGAGGGGCGCCTGAAGCCCACGCTCACCACACTGCTTTCCCCGTTCGATCCGCTGGTGTGGGACCGGGTGCGCGCGAGCGAGATGTTCGGTTTCGACTACCGGCTGGAGTGCTACACGCCGGCTCCCCGGCGCGTCTTCGGCTACTACGTGCTTCCTATCCTGCGGCGCGGTCAGTTGATCGGGCGGATGGACGCCAAGGCGCACCGCAAGGAGGGGATCTTTGCGGTGCGGGCACTGTACCTGGAACCCGGCGTGCGCCTGAGCGACCGCGCCGCCGCCGACGTGGCGAACGCCATCCAGGAATGCGCCGCCTGGCACGGAACGCCGATCGTGTCCATCACCCGTTCCGACCCGCCACAAGTTGGACGCATGCTTAGCGCGCTCCTCTCTGCGAGGACCACCGGCACAGTGCCGGACGGCGCCGAATCGGAGTAGATTGGTTGTGCTGCCGCAATCGGCCCAGCGGTTCAACGCCGAAACCGATCCGCTGCACCTCTCGTAAGTCATTCTCACGCACGCAATTCGCAGGGCGTCGGCGGGCACCTTCACCACCGGGCGGATGTACGGAATCGCGGGGCTGCTGACCGGCCGCACGCTGTGCGGGCGCTATCGCATCGAGGCGGTTGTGGGGCGCGGCGGCATGGGCGCCGTGTACCGCGCCCTCGACGAGCGCCTGGGCCGCGCCGTGGCCGTAAAGGTGATCGGCATCGTGGCGCACGAGCCCGCGGAGCACGCGCGCCTGCAGGCCCGCTTCCTTCGCGAGGCGCGCGCCGCCGCCGCGCTTCACCATCCCAACGTGGTGGCCATCCACGACTTCGGCGCCGACGAGGAGCTGGGGCTGGACTTCCTGGTGATGGAGCTGCTTCACGGCGAAGACCTGGCCATGCGCCTGGCGCGCAGCGGACCGCCGCCCACGCACGTGTCGCTTTCCATCCTGCGCCAGGCGGCCCGCGGGCTCGCCGCCGGACACCGCGCCGGCATGGTGCACCGCGACGTGAAGCCGGGCAACCTCTTCCTCCTGGCGGGCGACCACGCCGACGATCTGCACGTTCGCGTGCTGGATTTTGGCATTGCGCAGGTGGCGGGAGACGAGGGCGCGACGGCGGCGCAGCTGACCGAGTACGGACGCGCGCCGTTCTCCCCCGCGTACGCCTCGCCCGAGCAGATGCGCGGCGAGGAGCGCATCACCCCCGCCTCCGACGTGTTCAGCCTGGGGGCAGTGGGGTACCACCTGCTCACCGGCCTGCGCCCGTTTACCGCCACCGATGCGGGGCGGATGGCGATGGAGGCGGCCGAGTCCGTGCGCATGCTGCCGGAGCGCGCGCCGCACCTGCCGCGAGCCGTGGTTGAAACTCTGCAGCGGTCCATGGCCCCGAACCCGGCGCAGCGCTTTCGCGACGCGGCCGAGTTCGCCGAAGCCCTCTCCACCGGCGCGCCGCCACTGTCCCCGGAAGCCCAGCGGGAGTCGGCCACCACGCCCCCCGCCGTGCGGCCGCCACGCGCGCCTATCGCGGCCGCCGTCTCGGTGGAGCCGTCGCCCGACGACGAGACCCGGATGCAGACGCAGCCGCCCGTACGGGGGCACGCGTCCATTCCCGCCCCGGCGATGTACGCGCCGCCGCCCGCGTATCCGTCAGCCGCGCCGCCGGCGGCATATCCGTCGTCCGCGGCGCCATCGGCCGCGTATCCGTCCCCCGCGTACCCGCCGCCCCGCCCCGGGGTGATGCGCCGGTTCGCCCAGGGGTTGTGGCAGTTCATCGTCACCTGCACGGCGCTGGCGCTCTTCGTGGGCGCGTGGGCCCTGGCGAGCATGGGCGTGGCGTCGGAAGACACGCGCTGGGTCTACGCGGGTGCCGCAGCCGCCATCCTGTTCACGCCACTGGCGGTTCACCGGCTGAGCGGACGGCGGGGACGTCTGGGAGTGGGCGTGGCGGCCTGCATGCTCGCGACCGGCGGGGCGGTCTACTACGTGGGAACGGACGGCGATCCGGCCATTACCCTGGCGGCCGTCTTCGGCGTGCAGGTGGTGGCGAGCTTCGTCACTTCGCGGCTCACCCGGCGGCGGGTGCCGTTGGATGCGTACTATCCGGGGACGTGACCCGTCCCGGTCCACAAGAACCGCCAGCGGGAGACACGGATGGGAGCGTGGGGTGCGGGGAGCTTCGACAACGACGACGCGGTGGATTGGCTGGCGGACCTGGAGCACGCGCGCGACCTGACCCCGATCGACGCCGCGTTCGCCGCCGTCACGGGTGAAGGCGAGGCCGGCGAGGCGGATGCGTCCGTCGCCATCGCCGCCGCGGAGGTGGTTGCTGCCATCGATGGGCGCCCGCTCGCGGACCTTCCGGGCGAGATCGTCGACTGGCTGGCGTCCGCCCGCCCGCGGCCCGATCCCGGGCTGACGGAGCGCGCCCGCGCCGCCGTTCAGCGCATCCGCTCCTCGGCCGGGCTGAAGGTGATGGGGGGAGAAGGCGATTCCGCCGAGTGGTTCGGGCACATCGACGACCTGCTGCGGCGGCTCGGGTAGCGCAAGAAGCCGAGGCGGGGGAGGGCTGATCGCGGCGCATGCCGCGGCGCCCCCCATCCCCAGCCCTTCCCCCGCAAACTGCGCGGGGGAAGGGAGTCAGCCCGGGCCGTCGCCGTAACTCCTTGCACCACCAAAGCTTGTCATCCTGAGGCCCAGGCGCACCGCACTCGCCGGCGGCACATCCCACGCGGGCCGAAGGATCTTGCCGAGGGTACGTAATAGCCCGGGCGCGGCAGCGGGCACCGGAGTAGAGGCCGCAACATCGGGGCGGTTCGAACCGGGCCGGCGCATG